>JASHVE010000418.1 GCA_030039675.1 Acidobacteriaceae bacterium
TTCTTCGGGGGAGTCTCCCTTGGGCCAGTTGTTGAAGTAATCCTGCTGGGCCGCCAGGGAGGTAGCGGAAGCGGGCAGGAGCAGTCCCCAAGCCGCCATCTTGAAAAGGGCATTCATGCGTGGTTCCTCTTATGAGCGTAATTTGTGAGGCTCAACTTATCCGCAGATGATGATAGCGCCTGGGACTTCGCACAGTCGCCGCGACAGATGACGTGCGCGTTGTCGCGCCTCGCAGGATATCGCGTATATTGATTGCTTGGGGTATCGGTAATCGGGGAATCAACAGGATTGCGCGAGGAGATCGAGGACGGACTGCAGGTTGCAGCCGGAGTATTGGTGATCTTGCGCAAAAGCTGTTCTCCTTTGCATGCGAACTCCATAAAGAATGCCCGCGAACGATAAGACCACTCCGCTGCATCGAAGCGTCGCCTCCAGCGAAACGGCGCGGGAGATCAACCGCGACATCGTGCTGCATACGATCCATCTGCACCAGCCGGTAAGCCGTGCAGATCTGGCGCGGTTGACGGGCCTGCAGCCCAGCACCGTTTCGGTCATCACCGGGCAGCTCATCGACGAGGGCTGGGTGCTGCCGGGAACGCTCGGGCGGCTGCCGCGCGGTCGCCGTCCTACGTTTGTCACACTGAATGACAAGCATGTAGCACTGGCGATCGATCTGAGGCCCGAACTTGCGAATCTTGCGGTTGTCGACATTAATGGCAAGATGCTGAGCCGGGACACGGTGGCTTATCCGATGCAAAACGTATCCAAGGCCGAGGTCAAGAAGACGGTCCAAAACATTGCCAAGGCGGCGCGCACGCTCCGCGCAGCTTTGAGCGACCGCGTGTTTCAAGGTGTGGGCGTAAGCGTTTCGGGACGCGTAGACCAGAAGACGCACCAGGTGCTTTTTTCGCCAAATGTGCCGTGGACGCAGATCGATCTGCACGGCGAGCTGCAGAAGGTTCTGGAGAGCCCGACCGAGATGGAGAACGCAGCCAACGCCTGCCTGCTGGCTGAGCGATGGTTTGGTAACTTCGGCGACGCGCAGAACATGATTGCCGTCTCGGTGTCGGAGGGCATCGGCACGGGACTCATGGTCGACGGGCGGCTCGTGCGCGGGCACCACGACATGGCGGGCGAGTTCGGGCACATGCCGCTGGAAGAGTCTGGGCCGGTATGCGGCTGCGGCAACACGGGATGCTGGGAGACGTTTGCTTCGAACCGCGCCGGATTGCGTTATTACCGCGAACAGGTTCCGGACAGCAGTCTGTCTTCGTTCCAGGAATTGCTCAGTCTGGCCAAACAGGGCGACGTGCGGGCTCTGCGTTCGATCGACAAGATGACAACCTATCTGGCACGCGGTCTGACCATGCTGGTGGCGGGACTGGCGCCCGAGGTGATCATCGTCGTGGGCGACTGCACAGCGCTGTGGCCGCGCATTAGTCCGCTGCTCGAAAGCCGATTGATTGCGAAATCCTTTACGCCGCACACGCCGCGCGTGGTGGCAGCCACCGATGGCGATGCAGCCCGGCTGCGCGGGGCCGCGGCTCTGGTCCTGCACAAGGTGCTCTTCCGGCACGCGGAGTTCAAGCCAGTAGAAAATAGCAAGACGGAGCAAGCCCGCCCCCGGGTCGCCGCGTCAGTTTAATCGATGCCTGTCTTCGCGGGCACGGACGCCCGCGCAGCGGCGAATGCTTCGCGCTGGAAGATGGCCATCGAGAGCAGATAGGCCAGCCCAGCGCCGAAGAAGATGAGCAGCGCATGGCGCGTCCAAAGAATGCCCACTGCGAAAGTGAATAGGGCGCTGCCGACTGAGCCGACGGCTCCGCCGATGCCGACGACTGTGGCGACCGAGTCTGCCGTGAACATATCGGACGGCGTGGACAGCAGGTTGGAGGACCACCCCTGATGCGCGGCGGTAGTCAGGCATAAGATTGCAATCGCCTGCCCGAGTTGACGCACAAAAGGAACAAGAATGATGGCGGTTGTCGAGAGGGCGCAGATCAGCAAGGCGAACCGGCGCGCCGAACGGAGCGGACGGCCGCGGCGCATGGCGTAGCCCGCGAGCCAGCCGCCGGCAATGCTGCCGGTCGTTGCACCCACGTAGACGATGATGAGAGGCACACCGAGCCGGCTCATCTCTACGCCGAAACGCTCATGAAGGAATTTGGGCAGCCAGAAGAGATAAAACCACCAGACCGGGTCGGTGAGCGCCTTCGATCCCGCGAAGGCCCAGGTTCCGCGGCTGAACAGAAGGGAGAGAAATGATGGGCGCTGAACCTTAACGGCGGTAGCGGAAGAGACGGCTGCGACGCCGTAGCGCAGGTGCAGGTGGTTATATGGAAAGAGCATCCAGCAGCAGAGCCAGAGCAGGCTTAGGCCGCCGGTAGTAAAGAAAGCCGCCTGCCACCCGAAGCGAAGAGCCACCCACGGAACGAGCAGCGGTGCAATGAGTGAAGCCGCACTGGTTCCGGAGTTGAAGATGCCTGTGGCCAGTGCGCGGTCCTCGGCAGGGAACCAGTCGGCAGTTACTTTGAGAGCAGCGGGAAAGTTGCCGGCCTCGCCGAGTCCAAGCGCGAAGCGGGCGATGCCGAATCCCACTACGGTGCGCATAAAAGCATGGCTGATGGATGCGATGGCCCACACCGCAATCGCGAGAGCGAGTCCCAGCCGCGCGCCGACCCGATCGATGATTCGCCCGGCAAAGAAGAGCCCCACGCCATAGGCGATGATGAAGCAATTCACAATTTCGCTATAGTGCCGGTTGTAGAGTGCGAGGTCCCGGTCGCCGCCTAGAAGATGTTTGAGAATCGGTTCCACGAGGCCCAGCGCCGAGCGGTCCATGTAGTTCACGGTGGTGATCAGGAAGAGCAGGCCGCACACGACCCACCGAAGATTTGCTGCTCGATGCGAGCCTGGCATCAGAACTCCCCCGCGAGATTCGACTGCCCGTCTCATTCATTGGCCCGGCAAACGCGACAGCCCGAATTCCGGCACGGCCGCAGGCGAGGACACTCAGAGTTTTTATTCATGACGCGAAAATATTTTAGCGCGATCCGCCGCGTGGTTATGAAAGGACTGCACCACCTAAAATTGGCACTCTCGCAACATGCTGTTCCAAACATGCGGTTTCCAGGCGGTCCGGAGGGGCCTCAGACTGCGGCTGTCAGCCACGTTTGGCACACTCGCGCGGGGAACATCGCAGGTCCCCGAATTGCGACTCCACATCCTTCGTTGGTTACTCTTTTTGTGCGCGTTTGTAACGTTTCGAAAGAAAGAGAATTTTCCGTTGACAATCGTGGTTAGACCTCTATATATAGTTCGGAACTAAAATTTTGTCGCCTTTCCGCTACGTAATTGGGAATGAGCCGACGCCGTTAACTCCCACAGTTCCGTCCGTTTTGAAGAGCCGGAGACTGAGCCATGAACGGGCGGGCTAAACATCAGTTGTTTGTTTCAAACGCACCAGTTTGGAGGTAACCAGTGAGAAACAGATGTTCTATCTTCCAGAGACTTGCAACCTGTTTGTCAGCTTGCCTGTTCGCACTGCTTTTGCTGGCGGCTTCGGGCGCCTATGGGCAGCTGGCCGGTACGGGCAATATCCAAGGTACCGTAACCGATGCCACCGGGGCAGTGGTCCCCAATGCGGCCATCACATTGTCCAATACGGCAACGGGCGTCAAGCGCACGGTGCAGAGCGATGGGGCGGGCGTATACCTGTTTCCCAATATCGAGGTTGGGACATACGATCTGCAGGTCGCTGCACCCACCTTCAAGACGTATGTGCAGACTGGCATCGTGCTTGAGGTCGGCAGCAACATTGCTATCAATCCATCACTAACCGTAGGTGCAACTGACACCAAGGTCGAGGTTCATGCCGATGCTCTGGCGCTGCAGACCGAGGACACCTCGTTCAAGCAGACCATCGATAGGGCAGACGTGCAGGAGATGCCGCTCAACGGCCGGCAGATGACGGCCCTGATCACGCTTTCCGGCGGGTCAAGCGCCGCTCCCGGAGGCGACTTTACGGGCAGCAAGTACTCCTACCAGACCATTTCTGTTTCGGTCGCAGGCGGCATGGGCAACACCACGGAATGGAAGCTGGACGGCGCTGACAACAACGATTACATGTCGAACGCCAACCTGCCGTTCCCATTCCCTGACGCGGTGCAGGAGTTCAGCGTCGAATCAGTCGACCTCGGCGCACGCGGGGGCGAGCACTCCGGTGGCCTAGTCAATGTGATCACCAGGGCGGGTACCGACCAGTATCACGGCGACGCCTTCGAGTTCATCCGCAACAACTACCTCGACGCTACCAACTTTTTCGCCGCCAGCAAGGACACTCTGCACCAGAACCAGTTTGGCGGCACCATTGGCGGGCCGATCATTCCGCACAGCCACAAGCTCTTCGGCTTCGCCGGCTATCAGCGGACGGACTCTGTGTATTCGACTGCCGTCAACAAGATGTACATTCCCACAGCGGCTAATTTGCAGGGCGATTTTTCCGTGACCGACCCGGGCACCTATAACGCCACCACGGGATTGTGCCAAAATGCGGCCGGCAGCTCCTCTGGTGTCCAGCTCTACGACCCGTACACCGGCAATCCGATTATTGACACGAATACCACCCCTTACACGTGCAACAAGTACGCAACGCCGCCGACATTCAATTCAGCGGCGCTGCAGCTGATGACCTACATGCCGAAGGCTGGTTCGCACGAAGTGGCAAACTACAATGCCAATACAGGCGAGGTGGATTTCTCTATTCCCGGCGCGGTCTATGACAACCAGTTTGTCACGCGTGTCGACTACAACATCAGCCCCAAGCACAGCCTTTACGGCCGTTACATGATTGACGGCTATCAGTACCCGGCGTACTACTACAGCGACAACATCCTGGTCACCTTCCAGGCTCCCGGTCAGTACCAGCGGTTGCAATCGGTGGTGGCGGGCGAAACCTGGAGCGTCTCCTCAAACCTTGTGAACAACTTCCATGCCATGGGTACCAAACGCGTCGATCATCGCCGCTCTGCGGCGGGCGGCCCGAATAGTAATACCATCGGGATCACGCAATATAACGTATATCCCGCGTTCCTGCTGATCGCCTCGACGACTTCCGGGGCAAACCATAGCTGGGATACCTACTGCGGGACCTGCTCGCCCGGTTACTTCAACCTGGATGACGAAGGCTTCTCCGACGACCTGACCTGGGTAAAGGGAAGACACCAGTTCGTGATCGGCGGCGAATTTCTGCGCATTCACTTTAACGAGAACGTCGGATACCAGGCGGACGGTAACTTCACCTTCAACGGCGCCTACAGCGGTAGCGGCCCGACCGGACAAATCAACGGCAAGACCGTCTTGGGTGACTCGAACCTCGATTTCCTGTGGGGCGCACTGAGCGCGTTCTCGCAAAGCAAGTTACAAGAGCTCGCCCTGCGCGGCAACGTTCCCAGCCTCTATATTGAGGACACCTACCATGCCGGGCCCCGCCTGACGATCGTTGGCGGCGTTCGCTGGTCACCTGAGTACATGCCGGTGGACTATTTCAATCGCGGCTCAACCTTCGACTACGCCTCGTTCCTGGCCGGCGTCCACAGCTCGGTCTATCCGAACGCACCCGCGGGCTCGTTCTTCTACGGAGACCCGGGCGTGTCGCGGCAGTTCACCAAGAACGTTCCATGGCAGTTCGACCCGAACATCGGCGCCTCCTGGGACCCATTCGGGCACGGCAATACCGTTATTCGCGGCGGCATGGAAGTGGCCTATGACCTGGCTAACTACTACACCACAAATCGTGTTCACCAGAACCCGCCCTTTGCTACCGACACCAGCCCCAACCAGATCGCCCCGCTCTGCTTCAGTGAGCCGTGGCTCGCCGGCGGCACGGGCTACGGTTGCGCTCAGGTAGGCGGCACTAATACAAGTCCCTATCCGCAGCCAGAGATTCCCCCATCGTCAATCGCTTTCCCGAACCAGGGCCAGTTCATCGTGCTGCCATCAACGTTTCGTGTTTCCGATACGCTGCAGTGGACCCTCAGCGTGCAGCACCAGTTCCCACATGGCTGGCAGGCGCAGGTCGACTATATCGGAAACAGAACCCGCAACATGCCGATCGGCACGGCCATCAACCAGGCGGTCTACACGCCGGGAACCTGGCAAGCGGGCGGGACAGGTTGCGGCCCTGTGGTGACGACGGGGTCGGCAGCGCAAGCGGCAGGCACAACCGGTGGCGGGAAGGTCGGTTCGAACTGTTCCACCACTGCCAACCAGCAGGCGCGTTTCACCCTGACTGAGGCCAGCCCCGCTCAGGGCAATCTTTATCAAGGCGGTGGCAACTCGGCGCTCATCAACGACAACGCGTGGGCCAATTACAACGGCATGGTGGCGACTCTTCAGCACCGCCTGTCATCCGTTTTCAGCATGCTCACGAACTACACCTGGTCCCGGTGTATGAACATCTATGACGCGCAGGGCGACCAGGGCGGTAATGGCCCCATGGCCCCGAACAACATCGCTCTGGACTACGGGCGCTGTGGCTCCGACTATCGCAACATCTTCAACACCACGCTGGTCGCCACCAGCAGATTCCAATCGCTCCATGGAGTGGCGGGCTATCTGGCCAACGGCTGGGAACTGGCCCCGCTTTTCCATATCACCAGCGGTGCCCCGTTCAACGTGACCGACGGCACGGATGTCTCCCTGACCGACATCGGGAACGACCGTCCCAACCTGGTGCCGGGCGTCAACCCCATCCATGAAGTTAAGTTCCAGGGCGGAACTGCAGCGAACAACCAGACCAACCACGGATACCTCAACCCGGCGGCGTTCTGCTTCAACCAGGCAACCTGCACACCTCAGGTAGCGCCCGGAACCTATGGGAATCTGCAAAGAAACTTGATTAACGGCCCGATGTTCTTCCAGTTCGACTCACAGATCTCGCGCATTTGGCACCTTCACGAGCGCTGGTCTCTGGACACTCGACTGGAAGCCTTCAACGTCCCCAACCATCCGAACTTCGCCAATCCGAGTACGAGCAACCCGGCGGGAAGCTCGTTCGGCACCGTCACGGCGACGGCCGGTGGTACCAGTCTCGCCAACATTCCCGCCTTGTCGGCCCGCGTATTCCAGGGGTCGGTCAAGGTTATCTTCTAGCGGGTCTGAGACCAACAGACTCACAACCAGCGGGGCGCCGGATCAAAACCGGCGTCCCGTTTTCGTTTTGCCCATTTTCGTTTTGTATGATGGCTCTTGCGAGGTCATACCACTGCGGGAGCGGCATCTTTCATGCGAGTTGGGATCATCGGCACAGGCGCAATCGCGGGCAAGCACGCGCAGGCTTATAAGAGCATCGGGTATCGCGTCACGGCGTGCACAGACCGCACAGCCGAGCGCGGCAAAAAGTTTGCGGAAACGTGGGGCGCGGAGTTTGTGGCGTCACCTGCGGAACTGGCGCTGCGCGCAGACGTGGATTATCTCGATGTTTGCACATTCCCCGGATACAGACTGGCCGCTGTCGAACTGGGAGCAAAGTACGGCAAGCACGTGCTGGTGCAGAAGCCGATGGCCGTCGATCTCGAAACAGCTGCGCAGATGATTGCCGTAGCGCGCGCAGCGGGCATAGAACTCGGCGTGGTGAGCCAGCACCGTTTCGACGACTCGGTGCTCTTTCTGAAGCGAGCGCTGGAAGCGGGAAGGCTGGGGCGCATTCTGCAGGCCGATGCGTACGTGAAGTGGTATCGCTCTCCCGAATATTACGCGCGGCCTGTGAAAGGAAGCTGGTCGGGCGAAGGCGGCGGAGCGCTGATCGGCCAGGCCATTCACCAGGTGGATGTGCTGCTGTACCTGGTCGGTGCGGTGAGCGAAGTCTTCGGTTACTGGCACCTGGGCGGATTGCACAAGATCGAGTCCGAGGACCTGGTATGCGCGGTGATGCGCTACGCTTCGGGTGCGACCGGTGTGATTCAGGCCGGTACGGCGCTCTGGCCGGGGTATCCCGAGCGGGTGGAGATTCACGGCGCGAAAGGATCGGCGATCATTACAGGTGATCAATTGACGACATGGGATGTGCAGAACGACTCCGGCGAGCGGGCGCCAGTAGCGCAGCAGGCAAAGTCCGGAGCATCCGATCCGATGGCGATCTCGCTCACGCCTTTTGAGCGGCAGTTGAGCGACTTTGGCGAGGCGTGCAAAGCGGGCCGGCCCGCGGCGTCGTCGGGCGTTGAAGGGTACCGCGCGCTGCAGCTTGTGCGCAGCATCTATACATCGTGCCGCGAGGGAAGAAAAGTGCAGATCGATGCGCAGGCGCCGTTGAGTTAGATCAGCCTGGTCTGAGAGCTACAGCGGTTTCACAGTTGCTATATCCCGAAGCCACTGCTGCAAAGTGGCATTTTCCTCAAGAAAATGCCACCTTCCGCGGCTTCGGCAAGGGCACATCAACTATGGAACCGCTCTAAAGGGGCGGAGTTAAATCCGGCAGGTCAAAAAGTTCCTCAGAGGCCGAAGCCCGACCTTCATTTTGCACGCCTCATTGGCACGCCTGAAGTCATGCCCTGATACAAAGCATATGTGACGAGATTTGCGGCGGACTATACCAACTCCGCTAACTTGCTAACTCGCAAAATCTCACCAGTCCGTCAGCGCGCCGTCCAGCTTGCGGTTTACGGGAAGATAGGCGCGCTGGTAGGGGTACTTTGCGGCAAGCTTTTCGTCGAGATCGACGCCGAGTCCCGGCGCGTCACCGGGAAACATGAAGCCATCCTTGAACGTGTACTGATGCGGGAAGACAGTGTCGGTCTCATCCGAGTGCGGCATGTGTTCCTGGATGCCGAAGTTGTGAATGGCGGTGTCGACGTGCAGTGCGGCGGCCATGCAGACAGGCGAGAGATCGGTGGCGCCGTGGAAGCCCGTCCGGACGTGATAGAGAGCCGCGAAGTCGGCCGCTTTTTTCAGCGCCGTGATG
>JASHVE010000419.1 GCA_030039675.1 Acidobacteriaceae bacterium
CCGGGTGAATCCTCGTATCGCCGCTAAGAAGAGTCCGGTTGTGGGACGTCATCTGCATTGGCAAGGAAAAAGACGGTAATCTCTTCGTATTCCGAATTGCCTGTGTTAAGGGCGCGATGAATGCGGGAGCCTGGCTCATCCCAATCAACCTGCCCGGGCGTTACCTTGACCCATTTTCTGGCGCTGTTGTCCCGGAATTCGATGGTCAGAGTATCACCTTTCAACACTACCGAAACGCGGTGGAAAGGATCATAGTGCCACCTGGTCGCCTCACCAGGGAGCAACGCCAACCGACGCACCAGCGTCGTTCCTCGCTGATGAAGCGTCTCTTCGATCCTTTTGCTGTTGAGACAGCATTGTACAGAGAAGCCGGACCCATCCTTTAAAACAGAGTGGCGATCTGAGCGCGGTCAACTCCACGATGGTCGGCAACTCGGAAGGTGGCCAGGTGGTGTCCGGATAGCGGTCATCCGACCGAAACAGAAGCCCTCATCGATGATGAAACTTCAAGTGCAGGCGTCGCGCACCATGCTGGGCCATGACTGGCGCTGCCATTAATCGTCCATGCGCGTGAAGAAATTCCATTGTGAAATCCCGCAACCGCCGCGCGAGCGGCCCGGCCAAACCACCGCGAGACGACGAGCGCGATCATAGCTGGGCAGGCTTAGGGACGTGATTCCATCGAAGCCCTTGTACTTATGCACGATGCGGCCAGCGCCCGTTCTGGTGGCGGCGCTCGACCACGGATTTGACGGCTTCACGGACGCGGCTGTC
Organism: Acidobacteriaceae bacterium; assembly: GCA_030039675.1. Taxonomy (GTDB): domain Bacteria; phylum Acidobacteriota; class Terriglobia; order Terriglobales; family Acidobacteriaceae; genus Telmatobacter. The sequence goes on from JASHVE010000419.1 coordinate 775, forward strand.
GGATCTGATTCCTGCATTCCGCAGATAATCGAGTCCGCGCATGACGTTATAAAGCTAAAACGTCGGATAGGAGAAGCGGAGCCAGCGCTCGTCGATGATTTCGGCGGTTCGAAGCGAACGGAACATGCCGCGCTCCAGCAGATAATCTTCGCCTCTCTTGCGAGCCTTAGTGACAGCCGCAAATTTGCTGCCTGCTCTTTCGTATGCGAGCAATCCCTCAAGCACGCAGATGGTGGTATGGAACGAAGAGCGCCGGCTTTTCGGGCATTTCGGCGACGGTTCGACCGCTTCACAGTTCCAGCCACCATCTTCGAGTTGCTGGCGTAGGAGTTGATTCGCCAACGCACGCCTCGGTTTTTTGAAATAAGCGCCGATTGCGAGAATTCTGCCGTTGATGCACGGCTCCGTTTCGCCGTGGAGAAAAGGCCGGTTGTTGTGCCACTTGAACACGAGCCCTTCGTCGCGACCGATCATTCTGCTAGCCTGCTTGCTAGCGGGGTGGAGACCGAGGTCCATCAACGCGACGAGGCTGTAGCGGGTAATCAGTAAACCTCGGTCTTCCTGAGGTCGCCGAAGGTGCCGCAGAAGATTGGCGGGCAAGAAGTTCGGCCCCCCGGTCTTCAGTTGCGACGCGAGACCGCTCGGCTGCAATCGTATCAGGGGCTGTATCGGTGAGGTCCCTCATCACCTGCCAACGAATGGCGGGGTCGGAATCGAGGAGCCACTTGATGTGCGCGGGCCGCGCGGTGTAATCGAATAGGCGCATTCATCTTCTATAGCAGGGGCCGTGTAAATTCTGAATTGTGGTTCAGACTGCATTTACGTTGTCTGCTTGTCTGATGCGGGTGGTAGAGGTGCGGAACAACACCCTTTCTGAGGAGCCTATCGTCGGCGATACGTACAGAACTCGTTTCTGACGGGCCAGGCTGTAGACAGTGCGTCAAACAATGCGCAGATCGGTCTGCTCGGCTTCGCCTCGGAAACTGCGGATGAGCAGCGAGGCCAGTTCGAACGTGATTGGCCAGATGACCACAATCGACACCAGCCATCCGGACCGAGATTGAATAGCACCACTTGCCGCGCCGTAAACAACGAGACACAGCGCGGCGTTGGCTATATAGGCACTTCCAAGACCGACAAGGCACGCCTGAGTTGGCGAGAAGCTGCGACGCCGAAACAGAAGAATCAGAGCACTGACGGCGATAACTCCAAGACCCAGGCCCAAAACTGCAAGACGTTGCCAGTCGCTGGTCCCAGCAAGATGAAAAAGGAATGGGGTTTCGACTGAGACTGTACCAACGGCTGAAAGGGCGATCGCGCCCCATAGCATACGCCGTCCGATGGCCGTCGAAGGATGCCGCGCAAAGAGTGCTCGCAGGTGTAGCCAGATCATTGGATAGGCCAGGAAGAACGGAAGACCTGCAAGCAGGTGCCACCAATTGCCCTGGTTTTGCGGAACGCGGAACCTGATTGCGTCCCATGGCGACGTGTCAAATGCAAAAGGAAGAAATGTAACCACTCCTGCTACCAGCCACACCAAGAGCGCGATGGCGTCCGTCCATGCCCGCATGGACACGTTCAAGCGCGATGCGATTCGGTCGTCCTCTCTGCGCACTCATATCCTCCAATTCTTCTCACTAATTCATAACGAACGACGCGCAAATTCGGTTAACTCGACCACATTGGCCCCAATGGTAACTCCACACTTCACAGTTGCCGGTGCCGCCCTGAACCAGAATCAGAGCGGCCGACTTACCTCACCTGTGTAGAACCCGGTGAGCGCGGCATACCGCGCCATGTGTAGCGCGGCTTTCGCTTCCACTTGATCAAAAATGGATTTATCAGCGTGCGGCGGACAATTTGTGCATCTTTCTGACCCGCATGATGACTTCAGCCGCGAGCAACGGAAGCACGAATTTCGGGCAATTGGACCATTGCCGACCAACCTGACGTTGAGACGAGAGTGACAATCCAACCCGAACCCTCACCGTGGGTGTTGTTCGCATTCCTATCCCTTCCTTTAGGAGATGACTCGGGGCTAAATGGCGGCGATAAGGGGTATGACCTGCCATTTAGCGAGATGGCGACCTGCCGGCCTGATCGAAGGAAGGGAAGCATGACGCGGAGTCTCCCGCGGAGTAGCCGTGGACCATCAGGAGATGAGCTTGCGCTATTGTTATCTTGTTGAATCTCTTCTGACATATTCCGGCTGTGAAGAATCTGCTTGTCATTCTTATGTAGCGTTGCTATATAACGCGAGGAAGTTAGTGGAGATATCGCGATGCCCGAGCTAAGGCATGTGTCGAAGATCTTTTCGAGGATTCCAGCCGTGGAGGACATCAGCGTCTTCGAGCGAGCGTCTGAGGTGACCGGACGCCTGGAGCGGAGTAGTTCAGGCAAGTCGACCACGATGAAAATGGTCAGCGGACTAAGTGAGCGGAGCAGTGGAGAGATCCGGTTTGCGGCGAAGCTTCTTTCCAGGTTTTCCTTGCTCTTCATGCTGGTTGGATTTCAGTCGACAGACCACGCGCAGGTTCTAACTGCTCAGTACGATAATTCCAGGACCGGCGCAGACCTCCATGAGACGATTCTGAAGCCATCGAATGTCAATTCCCGTGATTTCGGAAAACTATTTTCCAGAACCGTGGATGGGGATGTTTTTGCCCAGCCTCTCTATGTGGCTTCGATCGCAATTGCTGGAAAGGGAAAGCGCGATCTGGTATTTGTTGCGACGGAGCATGACAGCGTCTATGCCTTCGACGTGAATGGAAGACGCGATGTTCCATTGTGGAAGGCCAGTTTTCTCGACCCACCGCATGGCGTTACGACACTGAGTGAACACGAAGTGTCTTGTCCGTTCATTACCCCCGAGGTGGGGATTACTCCGACCCCGGTCATCGACGTAGACAGCAAGACGATGTACGTGCTGGCGCGGACGAACGAGAATGGCGTGTTTGTACAAAAGCTGCATGCGCTTGATATCACCAATGGAGAGGAAAGAGCAGGTAGCCCGGTAGTGATTTCGGCGACGGTGCAGGGCTCAGGTGACGGCGCAGTGAATGGCACGGTCAATTTCGATCCGCTAAAAGAAAATCCCCGGGCCGCGCTATTGCTCGTAGGGGGCGAAGTGTATTTGACTTGGGCTTCATCTTGCGACGTCGGGCCCTATCACGGCTGGGTCATGGCGTACGATGCCCGTACTCTGCGACAGACCGCCGTGCTCAATACGTCTCCAGATGGCGGGGATGCGGGGATTTGGCAGTCGGATATGGGACCGGCGGCCGATGAAGAAGGCAACATCTATGTGGCTACTGGCAACGGCGACTTCAATGGAGCGAAGGCGGGTGGTCGGGACTTTGGCGACAGCGTATTAAAGCTGCGCCTGGAAGGCGAGCAGCTGGTGGTGCGCGATTACTTTACGCCCTTCAATCAGGAGATACTGGATGCCAAAGATTGGGATCTGGGAAGTCAAGGCCCGGTGCTGCTTCCGACGCAAGCAGGGGCTCGTCCGCATTTGCTCGTGATTGCCGGGAAAGAGGGCAAGCTGTACCTGCTCGATCGCGACAGACTGGGAAAGTTTCACGAGGGGTCCGATACCCAGATTGTGCAGGCGATCAAGGTGAAGGACGCGTATGGAGCTGCGGCGTATTGGCACGGCCATATCTTCTTTACTGATCGAAGCGATACAACACGCGACTTTATCCAGGGTGGGCAGCTGATTCTGAACGGAGTCACAAACCGAATGCCGTCACCTGCGGCGACGCCGATAGTTTCCGCCGATGGAACGAAGAATGCGATTCTGTGGGTGGTTTCCACAAAGGAGTGGAACGAGGCACACATCGACAGGCCCGCGGTACTGCATGCATATGATGCGACCGACATTACGCATGAGCTCTACAACAGTGAACAGAAGGGCGACCGGGACCGCGCTGATATGACCGTTCGTTTCTGCATACCGACGGTTGCGGATGGGCATGTATTTATTGGCGCTCGCGGCCACTTGGATGTCTACGGGTTGCTCAACCAAGGCACGCACTCTCAGAGATAAGTTTCGAGGTCGTGGCCTCTCAGGCTCTGGCCATACGTGAACTTTCCGAATCTGTGCATTCCGGACGGTTAACCGGCTGCCGAGAGAAGTGACTTCCGAAGCTGAGCAAGCCCTGGAAACCATGTGGACGAGCAGCCGCCGGATCGTCTAAGTAAATGGGAGATTAACGCACCCAAGAATGCGATTCACCCGCAATGTAGGGTACTCACTTGCGTGAGCTTGGAAGATTGATCTGCGAATTCCAGAAATTCTGCGAAGCGTAATCAATAGAGATTCCCGGCAACCTGCTCAGCGAGAAATTCGATGGCAGGCGAGGCTGTGGACTCGCTGGTCGACGGTTCCGGGCCGCCGGGCGTCGAAGGTGCTGCGAGCGTCACGGCGAACCAGGTATCACGCACATGGCCGGAGACTGTTCGAACTTCCCGGCCGCTGGAATCGCGCGAGGAACACAGAACCGCTTGGTTGCCAATACCTGCCAGTGGCGTGGATGCGAGGCCGCCGCACGCGTGGGTGTGAGTTTTTCCCACGCGGATCTCGATGCTGCGCACAGGAATGGCTGCCGTGGCAAAGATGCAGTAGCCGCTCCAGTTGGAGTCGGTTTTCACAGTTACTTGGACTTCTCCGCCGAGAATTCTCCCGGCGGTTCCGGCGGTCAGCCACGGGCAGGCCTGCGGCGATTGCGCCGACGCGAGAGCAGGCGCAAGCAGCACAAGCAACAATAGGGCATGCGCGTTCATGAGATGGATGGTCCCTTCGGACGCGCGGGCTGAAGTGCTTCGCTCTTGAGGATCTTGCCTCCCTCTTCGAAGACATAGA
>JASHVE010000420.1 GCA_030039675.1 Acidobacteriaceae bacterium
AAACTGTCCGTGTCGAAACTGTCCCGCCAACATCCTTTCTGGCAGGCGCGTTATTGCGATTTCAATGTCTACACGGCTCGCAAGCACGTGGAGAAACTGCGCTAGATTCATCGCAATCCGGTGCACCGGGGGCTCGTTGCACAGCCGGAGGATTGGCGATGGTCCAGTTTTCGTCACTACGCGACGGAAGAGCGGGGTGCGGTGGAGATTGAATCATTCTGGACGGCGGCGCAACGGGAACGAGAAAACGGAAAAACCATAAAGAGCTAATAAGCTGTAAATATGAATATCCCACCTTAGCCGATTCGCAAAAAAGCGCGAATCGCCGAAGGTGGGGCACCCGGCCAATCACCGGGTCTTTGATAGCCAGTCTTTGATACCCGGATCTTCGGGACCCAGGTCTTCGACAGGCCGCTCGGAATCAGTTTCAGAGTTTAGTTCCGGCTGTTTTCCGATCAGTCCTCGCGCGTGGGGAAGTTCCAGGTTTTTGCGTCGCCGGTTTCCATGTCTTCGTCGAGGCCGGTCGAGTCGGCGATCTGGACGGTGCCGAATGAGTCATTGATCATGGCGTACTCGGCGCTTTCCTGATCATCGAACGATCTGCCGGGCATTGAATAAATCAGCCTGAAATCTGCGCTCATAAGATTGATCTCCTGGGAGCTACAGTTTTTCGGTTCAGATATCGTGAAGGACTGACGCTGTCTGCAGGGCCTTGGCAGAGAGCGAGCCACCCTGCGCCGCCAGCTTTTTCACTATTTTGCGCCCAACAGATCTAAAAATGAAATAAGAAATCGCCGGAATTCCGAGAATTTTTCCTGGATGAGACCGCTAACGGACCCACCACCTTCAAGATGAATTTTTGCGAGTGGGCTTATTGTTCGTTTTGGCATCGCCGGTTTCTTCGTCTTCATCGAGGCCGGTGGAGTCGGCGGGATCGACGGCACCGAAGAAGTTATTCACGATGCCGTTGCCGGCTTTGTTCTTCTCTTCCTGCAGTCCGGTGGGTTGGGTGTGGGCGGACTTCGCCTTTCCGCTTATCTCTTGTCTCCTCGGCGTTAGATGCCGAGGACGCCAGTCATGTTGGGCAAGAGGAATCCGGGTCTTCCCCGCGCTATGGCTCAATTCTCCGTTGGCTGCTCTTCGACGTGATCGATCACCAGCACCGGCAGGGGGCGTTTTTCCTTCTCGAGCTTGAGGCCGAGCTCATTCTTGACCGCGTCGAAGAGCGAAATGGCGCCATTCGGGTCTGATGCCGCGGGCGCGGAGCCTTGCGATGCCCCATCGGCCGGCGGAGCGCCGTTGCCTCCGCTCCCGCGAAAGTGCTCGGCGGAGCTGAAGCTCAATGTGAAGTCGTACGAGCCCTGCAGCCCGGTCTTGTCGAGCACTGGGCTGTAGATGTACCCGAAGGCAATGGACTCAAGCTGCCGGCCGAGCTGGGCCATGGTCATGTTCTGGCAATGGACAAGCCGATTCAGCACAGGGTTTGCGAGCCGCGGGTCTTTGCCGTCGGGCCCCGGGCCTTCCTCGCAGCGCGTCCGGCTCTTGGGATCGGCCCTGGTGAGTTTTGGACTGACAGCCACGAGCGAATACGCCGTAACGGGACGGTCTTCCCAGTGGTCTTTCATTTGGAAGCGGTCCTCGATCAGCGCGCGGAGCAGTTGCTGCAGCTCCTGATCGTCGATCTGCGGCGGCTTGGCCGCGGCGTCGGCGGGGTCGTCTTCCGTGGCCACCTTGGCCTGGATATCGAAGCGATCGGAATCGAGCCATTTGGGTGCGCCCGCCAGCATCTCGCTGCTGTTGGGGTTCAGATCCCATGCGAAGGTGAGGATCATTTTCAAGGTGAGGGACTGGACGTCTACCTCGCCATTGTGGAGGCGTCCCATGGGCCGCGTGTCGGGCTTCGCTGGCTTGATGGTCGCGACTTCGAATTGCGCAGGCGGCAATGGCGGCAGACGCTTGGCGAGATCGGGCGGATTGGCCGTTGGTGATTCGTCGACGCTGTCGACGAGGAGCACGGGGCGCGGCGCGGTTTCGAGCGTGAGCTTTAGCCCCAGCTCTTTGTCAACCGCGTCGAAGATGGAGATGCCGTCGGCTCCGGCGCGGGCAAGCTGTCCGCGCGCGGTCCACTTGATATCGAAATCGTAAGCACCGGTGAGGCCGGTCGAGTCCACGACCAGCTTGTCGAGATAACCGCCGGCCCAGTTGTGCAGGTCATCGGCGAACCGGGACATGGTTTCGCGATGGCAGGTAAAGACGATTTGGGAGATTGTGCCGGGAGGCTGGTTGGCGGGCGGGGGCTGGTACTGGCAATCGGGATCGCCGGGGTCCTGCGACTCTTTGAGCTTGAGCTTGTCTTTTTGCGCAGCGAGCACATAGGCCGGCAGGGGCGCAGTGCCATCGTGGACGATGAGATGAAACCGCTCCGTGAGCAGCGTCTTGAGCATGAGCCGTAGCGTGGCCTTGGGTGTGGCAGGTGGGGCTTTAGCGATAACATCGAAGCGGTCCCACTCCAGCCAGCTTGGACCGCCCTGCACCCGGACGATGTCCATGTTGTAGGCGTAGCCGATCATGTCGGCCATGGTGGCCTGATGCAGCACGAAGCGGTTGCCTTCAAGGTTGGGACCGTCCATGAAGGGATACAAAACATGCGGGCTGACATGCACGTCGGCAGCTTCAAAGTCAGGCGGCGGTGTTGATGCAGGCGCGGCTTTGGCCGAAGGGGCCGCAGAACCTGTGGATTGAGCCATGAGTACGCCCGACAGCAGCAGGAGGATGAAGGCGGCCGGGAACGCTCGAATCAACTCTCGAATCGACACTCGAACCAAGACTCGAACCAAGACTCGAATCAAGACTCGAATCAAGACTGGAATCATGGTGCCGACCTCTCGCAGCGACGCGATCAGGCTGGGTGTGATGACGGATGGACGCAGCGGCGGGGCGATGGTCATCGGCTCGCTACATGACGCCCTTGGAAATGCGTCTGGAAAATTGAACCGGCCAGTCACCCGATGTTAACGCAAACGGTGCTACACTCGCGGCGCGGGAGCATGCCGGACACTCCGCACAGATTCTTCAAGGAGGACGCGATGAGCGATCGTCCGAACTTCATGCCGCACATTGTCTGCAGCAATGCTGCGGCAACCATCGACTTCTGCAAGAAGGCTTTTGGCGCAACCGAGCTGGCGCGCCACATAGCCCCAGGCACCAACAAGATCATGCACGCGAGCCTTGCGATTCATGGCGGTGTGCTGATGCTGAACGACGACTTCGCCGCTGAGATGGGGCAGAAGTCCGAGACGCCGGAGGCGCTGGGCGGCTGCCCGGTGGTCTTCCATCTGCAGGTGGAAAACGCAGATGCTGCGTGGGCGCAGGCAGTCGACGCGGGGGCTGCGGCGATCTATCCCCTGAAAGATCAGTTCTGGGGCGACCGCTACGGCCTGTTGCGTGATCCCTTCGGCTTCAAGTGGTCGATCGGGCAGACAATCAGCACGCCAAGCCCGGCAGAGCTTGAGGAAGCGGCGAAGGCGGCCTTCGCGCATTAAGACACCGGAAGGGGATGGGCGCGGCTGCCCATCCCTGCCAGCGGTTCAATCGCGGTACTTCACGGAGCACCCATACGGGCGCGTGTAAGGCGTGGCGACCGACTTGCCGGCCATGGCTGCGGTCAGCGCGTCGGTAAGGTAGTTGTCTGCGCCGCGGAGGTCATCGACGTCGGGCGTGGGACGGTTGTCGATTGCGCCTTCGTAGATGAGCTTGCCCTGCGGATCGATCACATACATCTCCGGCGTCGTCCTGGCGTTGTACAGACGG
>JASHVE010000421.1 GCA_030039675.1 Acidobacteriaceae bacterium
GTGAATGACGGCTTTGGGCAACGGCTGATAGGAGAAGCCCACGCGGGGTGCAACGTTGCGCCAGTTGGGGTTGTAGACATAGCGGTTGCCGGGGCCAAGGAACTGCAGCGCACCGAGAAGCGGCTGGCCCACCGCATAGCTGAGGGGGTTGAGAACGTTGGGATTGAAGATCGAGGCTGCGTTATGGCGATACGTATATGGAGTCTGAACCTCGTACCGGAAGCCAAGATTCAGAGTGAAGTTGTGCGTCGGCTTCCAGTCGTCCTGGATGTATCCACCGAAGAGATGGTTCGATTCGTACGGGCTGTCGGTATAGCCGGCCGTCGTTCCTGAATCGATTACGCCCAGCAGCATTTCGGCGATGCCGTTGCCGCTCGCAACTCCGGATCCGCTCAGCGGATTCGGGCCTGCGGTGAATTGGCCTGTGAAGTCGATCGTCGTCTGATAGTAGGGATGCTGACCGAAGATCTGTTCCACGCCAGTCCACCCGAAGTTCAGAGTGTTCTTGCCGTGGAGCTTGATGAAGTCGGCCGATACGGTCCCGATCGGGCCATGGTTGGTAACGGCCTGCTGGTCGTTCGCACCCGGGCCTAGCGAGGATTCCCCGCTGATATTCACTGCCGGGAACAATGGGCTGTTCTGGTCGATATATCCCGGCAGTCCCAGGGTCGTGGCGTTGAACCCGAACGACTGATTGTCGGAAGTCTCATGCCAGATCTGCACACCCGATGTGAGATTCATCGTGAAGGTCGGGCTGAAAACCTGTGAGTATCCAGCCCACATGCCCCACCGGTTGTTGGGCCGCGCGTTGCCGGGCCCCGCCGGGTCGCTTCCCCAGTCGGCGGCAGCTCCGGTTTTGAATTCCTCCTTATAGGAGTAGCGGTAATACGCTCGCGCGTTGCTGTTGATGTTGTGGTCCACGCGGATGTTGTATTCGTTGGAGTGCGCAGGCGCAGTTCCTGAGACGACCAGATTGTTGGCCAGCGCCGAGGTCTTCGCCGTGGGGTAATAGCTCAGCAGCTTCGCGCCCACCGAGTCCGGCGTATAGCCTGGCAGGTTGCTCAGAATGTTGCCCGGAATCGGGTTCCGGATGTACCCAGTCTGATTCGCCATCAGGTTGGTTCCATACGGGTTCGTGGGAGTTTTGGCGTCCACCTGGCCGGCGGTGATCGCGTGACCGCTGCGAGGATCGTAAATCTGGCCCACGTAGATGGTCCGCCCCAGGCTGTCCACCGTACCGGTGGAGGCGCCCAGAATCTGCGAGAAGTTGCCGTTCAGGAAGTTGCTGGTGGGCACCGTGTAGGTATCCACTGTCGGCGTCGAGATCGTCAGATATTCATACAGACCGAAGATGAACGTCTTCTCCCGCTGCTTATAGATTCCCGGGATATAGAGTGGACCGCCGGCCGACGCGCCGGTTTCCTCGCGATAGAGAGATTGATTCGATGTCGAGAAATAGGGGATCGCATTCAGCTTTTGGTTCTGGTAGAAGTCCCACGCGTCGCCATGGAACGCATTGGTCCCCGATTTGGTGACCACATTCACGATGTTCCCTGTGCTCCATCCATATTGCGCCGTAAAGGAGTTGTTCTGGACCTTGAACTCCTGCACCGCATCCACCGAAGGCACAAAAATAACCCCGCCCCATTCGGTATCCGTGTCCCACGACCCGTCCATCATGAATCCGGTGGTGCCAAAAAAGCCGCCCGCGAAATTCAGGAAGGAAATATCCTGGTCGGCGTCGTCTGTCGTGTTCGTCCCACCTCCCAGCAGCATCTGCCCCTCCGATGTGTTGCTCACCGAAGAGTTCAGCGTCAGGAAGCCGAACACGTTGCGCGTGTTGTTGGGCAGCTCGTTCACCTGATTTGTTTCGAGGTCGGTCGAAATGTTGGAGTTGTCGGTATTCAGCAGCGAAGCGTTCGCGGTCACCGTGATCGACTGTGTCTCCGATCCGATCGTCAGCATTACACTCTGGGTCGCGGTCTGGGCGGCATTCAGCACAATTCCGTTTTGCTTGTACGTCTCAAAGCCGGCCATTGTCACGGTGAGAGTGTAGGGAGCTGGCGGTAGCTGGCTGAAGGCGTATCGGCCCGCAGCATCGGTCTTGAAATCGCGGCTTACTCCTCTTTCCAGGCTGGTCAGCGTAACGCTGGCTCCGGGCACAACCGCCCCCGACGCGTCGGTCACTACCCCGGAAAGCGCCGCCGTCGTGGTTGCGATTTGCGCGCTTGCCGAAGGAACGAAGGCTGCCAGAGCGGCAATCAGGACTACCAGTCCGCTCCAATTCCAGATGGCCACTGCTCTCCAATGTGTCTTCAATGTACTGCCTCCTCCATGGTTCTCGTTCGTAGATCTCGTTTGTCCGGAGCCCAGACAAGCGGCGTGCGTCCACCGTTTGGGGTTCTATTGCGGGGGAACCGAAAAGCGGAGACCATTCTAGGCAGTCCGTTGGAGCTGCTTCCAAGCTCCTTACGGTACTCTTGGCGGTGTCTTTACCGAAAGAAGCGAAAATTCTTATCCTGTAAATTCAAATAATTCCTTTTATTATGAATTGTTTGCAGAACGAAGACCCGAGACGGCGAATGTCCCTTCAACATCGGGGTATAATCGCTTGTTCCAGCCGGAGACCGGAATGTGCGCAGTGCTGCAGGGACAGAAACAGGACGGCCTGAGCAAAACAGCCAAGACCGCGATCCTGGAGCAACTGGATCGTCTGCTGGCAAGTCCCTATTTCAGCCACAGTCGCCGGTTTCCGAATTTCCTGCGCTTCGTGGTGGAGCACACTCTCGCCGGAGACGTGGAAGACATTAAGGAGCGAACCCTCGGAATCGAGATCTTCGGCAAAGAGGCCGACTACGACACCGCCGCCGACCCGATCGTGCGGGTAACGGCCGCGGAGATCCGGAAGCGGGTGGCGCAGTATTATCAGGACTCCGCCCACAATGAAGAGTTGCGCATCACCCTCCCCTCGGGATCCTATATTCCGCAGTTCCACAGTCCCAAGGGCGCCCACCTCTTTGGCCTGCCGGAGATCGATCCGGTTCTCGCGGAATCTGCCGAGCACACGCTCCGCCCGGAGAGCCACACCCCGCGTCATTTTCCCTGGCGGATCACGGCCGCTGTGGCCGCCGCCGGCCTTCTCGTCGCCGGATCCCTGTTCCTCTGGCAGCGCACCCATCGCTCCGCGTTCGATGTATTCTGGCAGCCTCTTCTGGCCACCAACGAGCCGGTCCTGCTCTGCATCGCCGACCAGCTCGAGTACTCTGAGATCGCGCTCCGCGACGCAGCCCAGCCCACTCACCAGATCGTACTCAAAGACAGCCTGACGGCGGTCGTGATCGACGACCTCAACGCGACCATCAAAATGGCCGGCATCCTCCAGTCCAGCGGAAAGCAGTACTCGCTGAAAGGGGAGGGCGCCACGACCATGGACGACCTGCGCCACGGCCCGACGATCTTCCTGGGCGCCTTTGACAACGCCTGGACGCTGCGGCTGACCAATCCCCTGCGCTACCACTTCGCCAACGACGCCGACATGACGCATCTGTGGATTGTGGACAGCACAACTCCGGGCCCCTCGCGGTGGGTCGTCGACCGCGGCGTGCAGATGGCGACCAATAATTACCGGGACTACGCCATCATGGCGCGATTCACCGACAGCAACACGGGCAAGCTGGCTATAGTGGTTGCGGGAATCGGCCGCGGCGGCACGCGTGCAGCCGGAGAATTCCTGACCGATCGCACGAAGCTCAGCCAGCTCATGCGCGCCGCGCAGGCTGCCGGAGACAAGAAGAATATGGAAGTTGTGTTGAGCACCCAGATTATCGACGGCGAGCCCGGCTCTCCGAAGCTGGAAGCCACCTATTTCTGGTAAGACGCATTGCACCGCTTGTCGATCATCGCTGAAAAGTTCTGCAACAGGGCACGACTTCAGTCGTGCCGAATAGACCGCAAAATGGGCGTCCGGCTTTGGCCGCTGAGGAACCCCTCAGCCCCGCGCTGATTTTTCAGCAACCCTCTTAAACACTCCTCTTCGCAATCGCATAGTACGGCTGGTTGGAAAGCGTCGCATTGAATCCCGGATAGAGCCTCGCCGACTCATTCTCGTGCTCTAGCGCGAAGTAATACTCGAGCGGATACGCCGACTGCGTGTAATCGCCAGGAATCGTCGCGCTGTAGCTGCCCTGGCTGCCGCTCATCTCCCCCATCTCCACGGACAGCCAGCGTTCCGCCTGGTTCACGTGGCGATAGTAGAGGTGCACCGATGTGACCGGTCCAGGGACTTGCAGAGACAGTGCAAGCGGCTGCCCCGGATGAAAGCTTTCCGGAGCAGCATGCACGCACTGCACCGCCGGCCGGCTGGGTTTGCCCATAGCCGCGCTGATCGCCTGCGCCACATTTTGTGCAGATCCGTTCGCAGCCGCCGGCGATTGCAGTTTCTGTTCCATCGCCGCAACGTCGGTATCGATGCCGGCGAGCCGGTCGCTCCAGTTGCCGCGGCGCATGGGCACGTCGCCATAACTGACGTCCGCAACATAGACGTGGCTGGCGCGATCAGCCATCTTCGCCCACGCCTCGCGCGCCTTCTTGTACTGCTCGAGCGCGAGCTTGCCTGCGTCGGCATTGCCCGTCTGCTGATAAATCTCGTACAGCACGCCGCTGCGCAGCTTGGCCGCAAAGAATGCCCCGATCCCGTTCTGGATCAGCACGTCCTCTTCGATGCGCCGGAATTCAGGCGATCCCGGCGTGGTTGCCTTGGTCCGAGCCTTGGCCAACGCTTCGTTGGAAGCCTCAGTAAAATCCTCGAGCCATTGCGCCACTTCAATGGGTGAGTACTTGGGATTGAGACGGCCGCCGAGCAGATCCTGCGTGTGCTCGACGATCGTCGAAAAGAGCTGCGGATCCAGTGGACTTACCGTGCCGAAGCATTTTGGATCGGGCGTGTCGCCGTACGGCGAGCGCTCGCTGCCCAGCACGATAGGCATGTTGTCGTAAAGCTCGGCCCAGAATGCATGATTCGACGCAGAAGGAAGGTGTGCGGAGGTGATCAATGGACAAACGCGGCTGGAGTTGGCCAGTGCCGTTTCGATGGCGCCGGCGCCGTGACCGAAGTTAGCCCTCAGACAACGGCGCGACACCTCGAGATCGGAATCTGGATCGTAGAGCTTGCGTCCCCAGACGCGGTAGTAATATTCATACTTTTCCCAATCGGCCTTCGGGTTGAGAG
>JASHVE010000029.1 GCA_030039675.1 Acidobacteriaceae bacterium
AGACCCTTGCGCGCGCCGTGCGTCGAGATGAAGTATTCGAGCACGGTGAGGCCCTCACGGAAGTTGGCCGTGATGGGCGTCTCGATGACTTCGCCTGACGGCTTGGCCATGAGGCCGCGCATGCCGCTGAGCTGGCGGATCTGCTGCTTCGAACCGCGGGCGCCGGAGTCGGCCATGATGTAGATCGGATTCATGGCGCCTTCGTCGTCGGCCTTCTTCATGTTGCGGAACATCTCGTCGGCCACCTGATCGGTCACGGCAGACCACATCTGGATGACCTTGTTCGAGCGCTCGCCGTTGGTGATCGCGCCGTCCATGTACTGCTTCTGAACCTCGATCACCTTCTTGTCGGCCTCTTCCACCACGGTGTACTTGCTCTCGGGGATCACCATGTCGTCCAGGCCCACGGAAAGACCCGAGCGCGTGGCGAACTGGAAGCCGAGGGTCTTGATGCGGTCAAGCATGCCTACCGTAACCTCAAGACCGAGGTTCTGGTTGCAGTAGTTCACCAGCTGGCCGATGCCCTTCTTCTTGAGCAGGCCATTGATGAACGGCATACCCGCCGGCAGCGCGTCATTCAGAATCACGCGGCCAACGGTGGTGTTGATGTACTCCTTGTCGAAGTCCACCGGATCGGTGTGCAGCAGATCCTGGTCGTCGTAGGCTGTGGTCATATCGAGCACTTTGCCCGTGTAACGCAGACGGATGGGCGAGAGCGTCTCTACTTCCCTGGCTTCGAGCGCCATCAGGATCTCTTCGGTGTTGGCGAACACGCGGCCTTCGCCCCTGGCGCCCTTCTTGGCCTTGGTCAGGTAATAGAGGCCAAGCACCATGTCCTGCGTGGGCACAGTAATCGGCTGGCCGGAGGCCGGCGACAGAATGTTGTGCGAGGCAAGCATCAGCACGCTGGCCTCAATCTGCGCCTCAGGCGACAGCGGAATGTGCACGGCCATCTGGTCGCCGTCAAAGTCGGCGTTGAATGCGGTGCAGACCAGCGGGTGAATCTTGATGGCCTTGCCCTCGACCAGCACCGGTTCAAAGGCCTGGATGCCCAGACGGTGCAGCGTTGGAGCGCGGTTTAAAAGCACCGGGTGGTCCTTGATGACTTCCTCAAGGATGTCCCACACCACGGGCTCCTGCATCTCCACCATTTCTTTTGCCTGCTTGATGGTGGTGCACTGGCCGGTCTGTTCGAGCCGGTGATAGATGAAGGGCTTGAAGAGCTCGAGCGCCATCTTCTTCGGCAAACCGCACTGGTGCAGCTTGAGCTCGGGGCCGACCACGATCACCGAACGGCCGGAGTAGTCCACGCGCTTGCCGAGCAGGTTCTGGCGGAAGCGGCCCTGCTTGCCCTTCAGCGTGTCAGAGAGTGACTTGAGCGGGCGGTTGTTTGCTCCGCGCAGCACACGGCCGCGCCGGCCGTTGTCGAACAACGCATCGACAGCCTCCTGCAGCATGCGCTTTTCATTGCGCACAATCACCTCAGGCGCGTGCAGGTCCATCAGCTTCTTCAACCGGTTGTTGCGGTTGATCACGCGGCGATAGAGGTCGTTCAAATCCGACGTGGCGAAGCGGCCGCCATCAAGCGGCACCAGCGGGCGCAGCTCCGGCGGAATCACCGGCAGCACGTCGAGAATCATCCACTGCGGCTTGTTGTTCGACTTGCGGAACGCCTCGACGACCTTCAGCCGCTTGGCGTATTTCAGCTTCTTCTGAGCAGAGTTCTCGCTCTTCATACGCTCGCGCAACTCGAGCGCCAGCTCCTCGACGCTGACGCGCTTGAGCAGTTCCTTGATCGCCTCGGCGCCCATCATGGCCTTGAAGCCGGAGGGGCGGAACTGCTGGTCGAGTTCGCGGAAGCGGGTCTCGTCCTTGATGATCTCGCGCTCGCGCACCGGCGCGTCGCCGGGATCGACGACGACATAGGACTCGAAGTAGAGAATGCTCTCGAGATCGCGCAGCGAGATATCGAGCAGGTGGCCTATGCGCGAGGGCAGCCCTTTGAAGAACCACACGTGCGAGCAGGGCGAAGCCAGCTCAATGTGGCCCATGCGCTCGCGGCGCACCTTGCTGACGGTCACCTCGACGCCGCACTTGTCGCAGATGACGCCGCGGTGCTTCATGCGCTTGTATTTGCCGCACAGGCACTCCCAGTCGGTGACGGGGCCGAAGATGCGGGCGCAGAAGAGGCCGTCACGCTCGGGTTTGAACGTGCGGTAGTTGATGGTCTCCGGCTTGGTTACCTCACCATGCGACCAGCTGCGGATCTTCTCCGGGGAGGCCAGCATGATGCGAATGGCATCGAAGTCGGTAATGGGACTCGTAAGCTCAAACGGGTTCGAACGGAACAAGGCGACCCTCCTTGGCAGGCTTTTTGTTGCGTGCCGCGGTATCTCCCGGGATTCTTGAGGGGGCCCTTCCTTCCCGGGTAGCGGTTGTTTGCCGCTCAAGAAGGACCCTCGAAAAACTCAGCTATTAGCTTTCAGCCGTCAGCTCTCAGCTTTTGAACGCCGGAGCTAACGTTATGCCTACCGGCTAACCAATCTCGCTTCGCCTCGGCCGCCGCTCTCGCCTCGAACTAGCTGAGGGCTGAGAGCTGACGACTGAGAGCTGCTTCTAATCAGCCACTGCCGCCACTTCCGGCGCCGGCGCCTTGCGGGCAATGTCGGCGCGCTTGATCAACTCCACATCCAGGCACAACGACTGCAACTCGCGGATGAGCACGTTGAACGACTCCGGCACGCCCGGCTCGATAGCTGCTTCGCCCTTGACGATGGCCTCGTAGATCTTGGTGCGGCCATACACGTCGTCGGACTTGGCGGTCAGAAGCTCCTGCAGGATGTAGGCCGCTCCGTAGGCTTCGAGCGCCCACACTTCCATCTCGCCGAAACGCTGGCCGCCGAACTGCGCCTTGCC
>JASHVE010000422.1 GCA_030039675.1 Acidobacteriaceae bacterium
ACAATAGCCGCTTGCCCCTGGCGGCTCAGGATATAGCGCAGGAATTCCTTTACCTTGGGATCGACCGGCTGGCCCGGCACGCGATCGATCTCGGCGGGAATGATCCTTCCCAGCGGATACCGGCGATTGATGAGCGTCTCCTTGGTGGCGGCATAGAATGGGCCGCCTGCGCTGCGCCCCACCGCCAGCGGTTTCACCGCATCCGCAGGCTTCATGTAACGCACATTCGACAGTGCCAGACCGTACGGATCCTTCGACAGATCATCCAGAATCTGCTGGCCGCTGTCATAAATTGTTCCGTCGGCATTGTGGATGTGCGCGTACTGCTTCATGCCGCAGCGCCACATGTGGCTGCCGTGCAGCGCGGTCCGCTCGACGAACGTGGAGAACACGTCCGATTCAAACCATCCGTATAGGTGAATTGGTTTGTTTGCCCAGTCGCCGGTGAGTCCAAGCTGGCCCCAGGTCTCGATGTTGGAGGCTTTTCCTCCGTCATGCCAGGCGAAAGCCTTATCGATCTGATCAAGCGTGATCTGCGCAAGAGGGTTCTTCTGGTTCACGAACACGCCGATGGCATAATCGAAATTGCGAACGTCCACGCTTCCGGTAGCAATCTCGATCTCCAGTGGCGCATAGTGTTTTACCTGCTTGAATGCGGCTATCTCGAAAGGATAAATTTCCTGGCCGAGGATCGCGATATCACCCTTGCCCGTATAAAGCGCGCCCATGGCGGAGGCGGTTCCGTACATGTCGTACTCGAACCGGACTCCCGGCTGGTAGCGCTGGAACTCATCCTCCCAGCTCTTCACCAGTTGCCCCATAAAGTCGAGGACGGGGGCGCCGTGCCCCCACAGCCGGATTGTGCCTGTCACTTGTTGAAGCGGCTGGTAATCGGGAAGGCCATCGAGCGCGCGTTGCTCAGGCGTATCTGTGCCTGTTGGTGCGGCAGAATCAGATTGGCCAGGAAGAGCAGCTGCAAAACACGCAAGCAAAGTGCAGCAGAGGAGCCACGCCGCAAGAAGCCCGGTCTTGTTGAAGGAATGTTTATGCATTTGCATAACCCAGCTTTGCCGCAAGGATCTATCGCTCGCAGCGGCTCGTCTCCGAGCAGGATTGTCTGGCCGGCACGTGAAGGGGGCATGGACGATAAATGAAAATCCGTTTTCTGTCACGAATCGATTCGCAGCTGCGCATGTAGGCTGGCCGCGCCGACTGGGCCACGTTCTTCCGCAGCGGCCTTCCAAACGAGGTCAGCCGAAAATGTCCCGGCGTCGTCTCCTCAGTAACGCCTATGCTGGCCAGGGCGCGCAGCCGCGCAGAATGCGCGGCTGCGGGAATACGCCATTGCCATTTCGACGAGCCCGGTATTCCCCGTGACACTGCTGATTCCTTTGCTGGGTTGGGTCATGAGACACCTCACTTCCAATTTACTCATCGGGGACGAGCCATACCCAACCCTAGTCCGGATCAGTACCCGGAAATCCTCGTCATGTCAGCAAGTCTGAGCTCCGTGACTTCGTTTCTCAAGGAACACAAAACGTCGACGCACTCGCGGACCCGTGGAGGAGTGACTGGCCCTGAAGCAGCAACCGCCGTCCAATTCAAGTGGCGTCCCCACTCGCAGCCGAAGATATTGATGGCTTCTGCTGTTTGCCAGATCAGGATCTGAGGCAGGCGAGGATCGCCTTACAGGCCTCGATCCTTGCGTTTCGCAGCGACAGCAAACGCGGCCGCCGCAGCACTACGGCGTGCCCGAAAACTTCCAGCATGTTGCCGAGAAGAAACGCGCGCAGATCCAGCTTTGTGGCCCCACCCAGACTCTTTGCGTGCGGTGCGAGCGCTCTCCGGAGAGGCTCATGCAGTCTGAGTGAGAACTCCCTGGTTCCATCGGCCCGGTGCGGAACTTCTGAATCCAGCAGAGCTGCGAGTTCGACATCGGATGTATGCACCTCGATCATCCCGTCCATCAAATCGGAAACCAGCCGTTCGAGTGGCTCTCAGGTGCTCTCACGGATCTTCCGCTCAAGTACCAGGTCGACCTGTTCGATATGCCGCTCGTGCAGTGCGACGAAGATGGCCCGCTTGTTGGGAAAGTACTGGTATATCGAGCCAATGCTGACGCCCGCTGATTCAGCAATGCTGTTGGTGGTAATGGCGGATGCGCCGCTGCGCTTGAGCAATCTGATCACGGCGTCAAGGATAGCCTTCACAGTCTCCTGCGCCCGGTTTTGCGTCGGCTGGCGTCGCCGAATCGGACTCCTGGCTCGCTTCCGCATAGCGCGATCAAGTCTACCTGCAAATGTGAGCTTTTGTTGAACTTTTCGACGTTGAACCGTGACGGCACAGGCCCCCCTCCACAATTCCAATGTGAGTAGACAAAGCCTCAAATGCACTTAGTCTTTTCTTGAAGACGACTCGCAGGAAGGAGACTGCGATCGTCGAAGCGAGGAAAAATGACATACCTGATCACAGGCGCCACCGGCGATGTGGGTGCGCGAGTCGTACGGCAGTTGATCGAGCGAGACATCCGTCCGAGGATTCTCGTACGCAACGCGGAGAGGGCGCACGCTTTCTTTGGGCAGGCCGCGGAAATCCGCGTGGGCGATCTCTCAAACCCCGCAACGACTCGATCGGCGATCAAGGGCGTGCACACTCTCTTTCTGGTGAACGTCGGTCCAGAGATCCCGCAGCGGGACGAGGCTGCGGCGGCCATCGCCAGAGACGAAGGAGTCCGGCGAATCGTGAAGCTGTCGTCGCTCGATGTCGAGCAGGGCCTTGCGATCGGAGCATGGCACGAGAAGGGTGAGGCCGCAATACGAGCCTCAGGCGCAGCATTCACCTTCGTCCGGCCCACAGGATTCATGACGAACCTGCTTGCATGGGCACACTCCATCAAAACCGAGGGAGTCGTGCGATCGTCCACGGCAAACGGCAGCCGGCCTTTTATTCATTCCGAAGATATCGCTGCGGTTTCGGTGGCAGCCCTGCTCAACGAAGATTACGTCAGCCGGATTCTTTCCATCACCGGCCCTAGATCGCTGACCTTCAGCGACGCGACGCAGATCATAGCCCATGCTGTTGGAAAAACGCTGGTCTATCAGACAATCTCGGACGAGGAGGCAGGGGAGCGTTATTCGAAAGTCAGCGGTTCTCCGGAAGAGACCGCAGCTCACGTTGCGCTGTGGCGCGCGATCCGCGAAGGGCGTCTTGCGGCCACCACCGATGAAGTCGAGCAGATTCTGGGCCGAAAACCCATTTCCCTGGAGCGGTGGGCGTCAGAGAATGCACACCACTTTCGTTTCTGAAAGCCGAAGCTCTCGGCCTGCTCTCCACAGCAGAGCCCATTGGTGCATCATCGCAATGTACTTACCCGATCGCTATTCAATAGCCGGCTCTGCGTCAGATCCAGAAACGGCAACAGCATTCCCGAAAGCCTGCCATATGCCCGCTTGCTGGTGCTTATTTGCAGTCATGTCGGACAGTCAAGTTGTATTGGACGATTGTCTATTCAGAATCCTCAAATGAACGAGGAGCTGGACGGGCGGCAAAGTGCAATTGCCAAAGACTGTTATGAGTGCGCAGCTCATTCAATGCGTAAGGCCCTTACGGGGTCAATGGAGGCCGCGCGCCGCGCCGGAATAATACCGGCAATGGCAGCCGCGAGCACCAGCACTGCAATGGCGATGGTCATGACCGGCACATTCACGCTGGTGATCTCATAAAGCTGCGACTTGACATAGCGCACGCAGAAGATTGCCACCGGGATGCCGATCGCGAGACCGACGACGGCCTGCAGCATGGCTCCGCGCATGACCATTCCGATGACGCGGCTGCGCGCCGCTCCCAGCGCCATGCGGATGCCGATCTCCGGCGTGCGCCGGACTACGGTATAGGCCGTGACGCCATAAAGACCGATGGCGGCGAGCAGAAGTGCCAGCAGGCCGAAGAGGGAAGTGAGGCGCGCGATCAGCCGTTCCTCGAGGAACCGATCGTCAATCTGCTGCTGGAATGTCTGGAACTTTACGATCGTGAGGTTGGGGTTGATGCTTGCCAGGGTGTCGCCGACAACCTTTTCAAAGCCGGGAATCGGACGGCTGGTTTGGATAACCAGGGCTCCGGCGTACATCGATTGGTCCTTCTCGAGAGGATCGTTGGGGTCGTTGGCGCTGCCGGCGCGCTGTGTCAGCGGCAGAAAGTACATGGCATGGTTTTTCCAGTAGACGCTTGTGTAAGTGGTGTCCTCCACCACGCCGACGATCTCATGGGCTCCATCCATGCCGGCCTGATCGGGCCCGGAAAAACCAAAGCGATGGCCGATGGGGTTGCGGTTGCCGAAGAACTGCTTGACGAACTCCTGGTTGACGACAGCGACTGGCGGCGCATTCAGCGTGTCCCGCGGCGTGAAGCCGCGGCCCAGGACAACGTGGGTGCCGACGGAGTCGAAGTACTCCGGCGTGCCTTTCACCCACGATGCGCCTTTGTTCAGGTCCGGCTCGCCCTGAACCTTTACGCCAGATCCCCAATTGTTGTCCTCCATGGGCGTGTAGGTGGCGAGGCCGACTTTGACAACGCCGGGAATGGCATGGAAGCGGTCTACGATCGTCTGATAGAGGAGCTCGACCTCTGTGTTCTTGTAGCCGGCCGCTTGCGGATTGATGTGGGCGATGTAGCGGTCAGAAGCATCGAGTTTCATGTCCACGTTCTCGGCCTTGTTGAGGCTCTGCGCAAAGAGGCCCGCGGCAACGAGCAGCACAAGGGAGAGTGCGGCTTGCAGGACCACGAGAGCGCGCTGCAGCAAGGATGCTCCGTGGGCGGTGGTGCGCGCGTTGGAGCGCAGGGCCTCGGCGGGCTGCGTGCGCGCGGCCATCAGCGCCGGTGCAAGGCCAAAGAGGATGCCCGTAACGAGAGAAAGTACAAAGGCAAAGCCGATGACCAGCGGCGAAGGTGAAGCGGTGACCGGCATGTTGTGCTGATCAGGAAAGGCAAGCGCCAGCAGCGCGTGCGCTCCAAGATAGGAGACGGCAAGGCCAAGCAGGCCGCCCATACCCGAGAGAAGAACGCTTTCCGTAAGAAGCTGGCGCACAATACGGCTGCGCTGCGCGCCAAGTGCTGAGCGGATAGAAAGCTCCGCG
>JASHVE010000423.1 GCA_030039675.1 Acidobacteriaceae bacterium
CTCGCCAATCCTGCACTGTGGTCGCCCGATACGCCGAATCTCTATACAGCCATCGTCACAGTTGAAAGCGAAGGCAAGCCACGCGATGCCGAGCGTGTTCCCTTCGGTGTGCGCACGGCGCGTTTTGATGCCGATCATGGCTTCTACCTCAACGGCCAGTCGCTCAAGATTCAAGGGACTTGCAACCACCAGGATCATGCCGGCGTGGGCGCGGCTCTACCCGATCGCCTCCAGTATTTCCGCCTCGGCGTTCTCAAGGAGATGGGCTGCAATGCCGTGCGCACTTCGCACAACATGCCCACGCCCGAGTGGGTTGAGGGCTGCAACCGGCTTGGCCTGATGATGATGTGTGAGACGCGTCAGATGAGTTCGAGTCCCGAAGGTCTGGCGCAGCTTGAGGTGATGGTGAAGCGCTATCGCAACTCGCCGTGTGTCATTCTCTGGTCGGTCGGCAACGAAGAATGGCAGCTGCAGAACGCAGAGGCCGAGCAGGGCGCAAAGATTGCTGCGACGATGGTACAGCTCTGCCATGAGCTCGATCCTACGCGGGTGGTTTCTGCCGCAGTCAACGGCGACAACTCCAAGGGTGTTTCGGACGCCTTCGACATTATCGGATTCAACTACAATCTCAAATTTCCGGATGCCTACCACAAGGCGCATCCTACGCGGCCCATCTTCGGATCGGAGACCGCCAGCGCCATCTCCACGCGCGGCGAATACACCACCGATCCGCTGCGCAATACCCTCAGCGCATATGACACCAATCAGCCCGGCTGGGGTGAGACCGCCGAAGAGTGGTGGACCTTCTACGGCACGCGCGAGTGGGAGGCCGGCGGCTTTGCGTGGACCGGCTTCGATTATCGCGGTGAGCCTACGCCCTACGGCTGGCCTTCGATTAACTCGCAGTTCGGCATCATCGACATGTGCGGGTTCCCGAAGGACACGTTCTATTACTACAAAGCATGGTGGGGCAAGCAGCCGGTGTTGCATTTGTTTCCACACTGGAACTTCGAGGGCAGGGAAGGCGATGAGATCCCTGTCTGGGTGCACTCAAATCTCGATTCCGTCGAGTTGTTCGTCAATGGCAAGAGCCAGGGCAGCAAGAACGTGCCGCGCCTGGGTCACGTCGAGTGGAAGGTCCGCTATGAGCCTGGCGCGATTGAAGCGCGCGGCACAAAAGGCGGAAAAATCGTCCTGACGGAAAAGCGCGAAACCACAGGCCCCGCCGCATCGCTCCATCTCGCCGCCGACCGCACCGAGATCGATGCCGACGGCGAGGATCTCGCGATCCTCAAAGTCGAGGCTCTCGACAAAGAGGGCCGCCCGGTTCCGACCGCGCAGAATCTTGTCAGCTTTAACGTCTCCGGAGCGGGAGCGCTGATCGGTGTTGGCAACGGCGATCCCAACTGCCAGGAAAGCGACAAAGCGCCCAAGCGCTCGTTGTTCAATGGTCTCGCGCAGGTCATTCTGCAATCGACCAAAGAACCCGGCGCGATCCAAATTGAAGCCGTAACTCATCACGAAGCTCTTACGCCGGGCAAGTTGACAATTACCACGAAGGCGGTCGAGCCGCGACCCTCGGTCTGAGTACCGACTTCAACAAACAAAGGAACAGCCTGCTGCGCCGAGAGGTTGGTTCGTTGGTGAGTTGACTGCACTCATGCGGGTGTCATCTGTTTTGACGGATACAGCCCGAGCCGGGCAGTTCGCGATGGAAGCTACTGTTCCATGAGAACAACCGCGGAGCGGGGCGGGATGCGGAGCGGACCTGGGACCGGCTTAGCATCCGGTTCCTCGGGGGTTGCCGATAGCAGCGCGCTCGCATTGGGAAGATCGAGGTTCGCTGTGATCGGTTTGTCCTGCTCGAGGTTGGCGATAATGATGGCACGCTTTCCGTCAGTCCTGCGATAGACGGTGTGGCGAACGCTGCCGTCGGCGGTGACAGTCGCACCAAGATTGTCGCGGAACTCGGCATCCCAGATCCACGCCTTGTACTTCCTGCGAAGCGCATCGACCTTCTTGCCGTATTCCAGCGTGAGCGGGAAGTCGGTAACGTGGCCTTTAAAGCAGTATGGCTCGTACTCGAGGATGTAGCGATAGAGGAGTGCCACATTGATCTCATCGCGCGCATCGACGCCGCGAATAGCAGCCATCAGCGGAGCCTGCGGATCGATGTAGCGAAGAGCATGCCGCGTGCCCCAGCCGATGCGGTAGTAGCCGAGCACGTAATGGGGCATGAGCCAGTCGCCCGGCCCTTCGCCGGAGAAGAGAAAATCTGGATTGACCTTATCGGCCGCAGCGCGGAACTGCTTGACCAATGGAAGGTCGCCACTAAAAAGATAGCCGGGCGGATTGTAACCATGGTCGGCGCTGAAGGAATAAAGAGCGCCGTTATGCTCCAGGACCTCATCGAAGAGCCAGCCCGATGCTCCCAGGGCAAGAGTCTTTTCAAACTCGTGCGTCGCGATGTCCCGGTACCCCTGACTGCACACATCCATAATGGCCCGGCGGCGGCTGTTAAGCCCGGCCAGTTGTGTCGGCGTTGTGTAGTTACACCCGGCAAACTCATATTTGTTGCCGTACGGGTCGGTGGCCTCGTACTTGTACAGCACTTCCTTGTACCAGTCGGTAGACATGTCGGCGAAGACAGGCTTGCCGAAAAGAATCATCTTTACGCCCTTGGCCTGAATCTGCGCGATGGCGTCATGTAGATCCTGCCAGGTGCCGAGGCCGGGATCGGTGTCAAGCGAAGGATCGCCGCCGTCCTGGCCGCCATGATTCCAGCCGACGAGTTGGATTGCCGCTACACCATTCTCTGCGCATTCGATGCCATGCTGCACGATGTTGCGGTAGGGTGTGGTGTAGTCCTGTTCTGCTCCGTTGACCTGAAGTTGAAACCAGGAATGCACGTCTTTGACCCAGGCAGGAATCCTCGGTGCAGTGAACCACGTGGCACGCCACTCGCGGTAGACGTCGAGGCCGGCATGCCAATCGCCGCGGTAGGGACGCATGACCACCGGAGCCAGCGTTACTGTGGATCCAGGATGCGCGAAAAGGAAATGGCAGGTGCGGAATTCCAAATGAACGGGCAGACCGGAGATCTCGTCGCCGCGTGGGACCGCGTTCGCATTCCAGTCGACGACTCCGGGATGCTGCTCGAAGGTGAATTGAAGAAGGTATCGTATGTCGGGATCGTGCATAGCGACATAGATGCCTTGTTCCGGCGCCTGAATGAGGCAGAATTGGCTCTGGTTGGTGTTGAAGGTTTTGGTTGGATACCGCACTCCCCAGTAGCCTGGATCGTTGCCGAAGTGGGGATAGATCTCCTCGCCGCCCAATGCTCCGGTCCACATGTGTTCCGCGACCATCTGCGCGTCAGGTGCGGGCGGACTCAGATCGCCGAAGTAGGGATAGTCGATAGTTTCGACAGGCACAGA
>JASHVE010000424.1 GCA_030039675.1 Acidobacteriaceae bacterium
TGAATCGCGTGTGGAACGGCGCGTTCTGGAGCAATGAGTATTCCGACTGGTCGCAGATTCACTTTCCACGGAACTCGGCCGAAGGCGGCTGGCAGCCGGCTATCAGCCTCGACTATCGCAGGTTCTTTTCCGATTCTTTCCTGAATCATCTGCGCAGGCAGGCCGACATTCTGCACGCGCGCATTGAGAATCAATTCATCTTCACCAACTGGCCCGCTCCGACCTGGTCAGTCGACGTGTTTGAGGCTGCGCAGTTTCTCGATGCGACTGCGTGGGACAACTATGTGAGCGCGCCGGGATTGAGCCGGTTTCAACGCCAATACATCGCAGGTTTCCTCAGCGATTTTTGCCGGTGCGCTGGTCCGCACCAGCGATTTCTGTGCGCGGAGCAGAATGCCTATGTTCCGCCGAATGCGGAGCCAGAAGGATTGCGCCTGCAGGCTTACTGCGACCTGGCGCATGGAGCGCACGGCCAGTTCTACTTCGAGTGGCGGCGGCCATTGGCCGGTAACGAGGAACACCGGCCATCGTTCATCAAGGGATTCGACGGCAAAATCAATCCCGCGCGGCAGACTCTGGCACAAATTTGCAAAGAGATGGCGCGCCTAGGACCGCAGCTCGCCGGCGCCACCACGCGCGCCGACATTGCCCTGCTCTACGACTTCGCCAACGAGTGGGCGCAGGGCATGGGCGGCGTGGGCGATAGAAATCCGCGGTACAGCGGCGAGTGCCAGAGCTTCTATAACGGCCTGAAGGTATTGCAGCGCAATATCGACGTGGTGCCGCTGACTGCCGACTTATCGTCCTATAAGGTCGTCGTCGCGTCGAACCTGCGCCTTATCGACGATGCAACTGTTGCGCGGCTGAAGGCCTATGTCTCCGGCGGTGGGATTCTGGTGCTGAACTACCGCGCGGCTACGGAAAATCCGGATAACAGCATGCGCAAAACATTGGCTCCCGGTCCATTTGAGGAGATTGCGGGCGTGCGATCCGAAGCCATGCTCGACCTGTTCGAGTACAACTCGCAAAATGGAATGCTGGACGCAAAGCTGCAAGCCGAGCTTGGCATTCAATTCGCCGGCAGCGATACCGTCTTCAAGCCGCGCACCATCGTGGAATCGCTGCGGCTCGATGGTGCGGAGGCGCTTGCGTCGGTCCGCGGAGGAGGTCCCCTGCAGGGAAGGCCGGCGATTACGCGCAACCACTATGGGCAAGGCTGGGTCTTCTACGTGGGAACCGATTGCCCCGACGATGCCTTCTACGAGACCCTCGCGCGCGCCGTAGCCGTCACCGGAAAGCTTACGCCGCTGATTGCCGCGCCCTATGGAGTGGAGGTAACGAGCCGGGAGGAAGATGACGTGATCTACTACTTTCTCCTGAACCTCACGGAAGATGTGCATGGCAGGATCGAATTACGTCGTCCGATGAACGACCTGATCGGCGGACAAAAAGGCGTGACTCAGATTGCACTGGGGCCGTTCGGCGTTGCGGTTCTTGCAGTGCTCAGATAACTTTATGCAGCTGCCGCCTTATTGAATTTCTCGCACTTGCCGAGAAGAAAGAGCGCGATTGTGCCCATCAGCGGCATGGCCGCTGCCAGAAGAAAGACCGGCGTGTAAGAGATGCGGTCGACGAGCACTCCGGTGAGCAGCGGAAAGAGCAAGCCGCTCAAGCCGCCTGCCACGCCGGTGAGGCCTGTTGCGCGGCCCACCGCGGCCTCGGGAAACAAGTCGGTGATGGCGCCGTACATGTTGGCGGAGAGAAAGTTGTGGCCGAAGATGGCAACGCTCATCACCAGCAGGGAGACGCCCGTGGACGCGACAAAGGGAACGATGCAGCTTGCCAGGCAAAGCGCACTGCTGGAATACATGGTGATGCGGCGAAGGTTATACGGGGTCACGCCCCGCTTGTGCAGCCATCCGGCCGCCCATCCGCCGGCGATGCCGCCGCCGCTGCCCAGAAAAAACGGGATCCACGACATCGCGCCGATCCGCGACAGGGAGAGATGCTTCGCGCTAAAAAGGTAGCTCGGCAGCCAGTACCAATAGAACTGGATCACCGGCCCAACGAAGAACCGGCACAGCATCACGGCCCATGCTGAAGACTGCTTGAGAATTGCACGCAGCGGGATGCTCTGGTGTCCAGCTGCAGACGCCGCAGCGGGTGCGCGATAGACGGCCCACCAGACGAGCGCCCACAAGACCCCCAAAAGCGCAGGGACAAGAAACGCGGCACGGAATCCGAAGCGCTCCGCAAGAAACACGATGAAGGGCGGCGCCAGCACAGACCCCACCACGCTGCCGCTGTTAAAGATGCCGATAGCCAGCGTACGCTCAGACGGCGCAAACATCTGGAAGAGCGTCTTCATGCCGCCCGAGTAGTTGCCGCACTCGCCGCTGCCCATCCAGAAAAACGTTCCACCCAGTTGGGTCCCGGATCGTACAAAGGCCTGCGTGCCGGTGGCGGCCGACCACCAGAAAACCGCGGCGAACAATCCCAGGCGGCAGCCGATGCGATCCATCAGCCAGCCCATGGGCAACTCGCCGCTCATCATGCCGAACTGAAAGGCGGCCACAATGCGGCCGTAGGCGCCGTTAGATAGATGAAAGGCCTGCTTGATGACCGGCGCCAGCACCGCTACCGTCTGACGATCGATGAAGTTGACCACAGTAATGCTGCAAAGCAGCGCAAGCACCACCCATCGTCGCGAAACGGCAGATTTGGCACGGACTTCTTGAGCAGCCTTCAAGCGGTTGGCCTCATTTGTTCCCTATAGCACATGCCGTCACGAAGTCCTGTCGCCCTTCCACTTACGGCGCAATGTTTTCGAGCACAGGAAGCGTCAATCTATTATCATCTATCTGTACCACTTTGCGATGGTACAACACTGCTTTGCGGAGCTCACATGCCTTTTTTTCTGACACCTGGAAAGATGCACGGCCTTCAATCCATCTCTGACCAGCGTGGCGTTGTTGCCGCGTTGGCGCTGGATCAGAGGGGCATCCTGAGAAAAGCAATCGCCAATGCCAAGGGCGTGGAAGATGTCCCCGCTGAAGCGGTGGTCGAATTCAAAGAGTTGGTGACGTCAGTGCTCACGCACCACGCATCGGCGATTCTTCTCGATCCGGAGTACGGCCTTCCGGCGGCGAAGCATCGCAACGCGGCGGGCCTGCTGCTGGCCTACGAGCAGTCATGCTACAACGCGGCTCCTCCGCGCATGCCCATTTTGTATGACAACTGGTCGGTGCGGCGCGTGAAAGAAGCCGGCGCGGACTGCGTAAAGATCCTGTTGCACTATACGCCCTTCGAGCGGCCCGAAATCAATGACATCAAATGCGCCTGGACCGAGCGCATTGGCGACGAATGCCGCGCGGAGGATATTCCTTTTGTGCTCGAACTGCTCGGCTATGACCTCGATGGCAAGGAGAAGAGCCCAGCCTATGCAAAGCTCAAGCCAGAGATCGTTGTGCGCTCGGTTGAAGAGTTCAGCAAAGAACGCTATAGCGTAGACCTGCTCAAGATCGAAGTGCCTATTCAGCTGGGACTCGTGTCTGGCTCACGCTTTTTTAAGGGCGAAGAGGCTTATTCACGGTTCGAGGCGCGAGACCATCTTCACCGCGTGGGATCTGCCACGAGCAAGCCTTTCGTTTATCTATCTGCAGGCGTGAGCAACGCAGAGTTTATTGAGACGCTGGAGTTCGCCGCCGAGTGCGGAAGCCGCTTCAATGGCGTTCTTTGCGGCCGCGCCACGTGGCAGGACGGCGTAATGGTGTATGCGCAGCACGGCGCAAGAGCCCTGGAAGACTGGCTGGGCGCAATGGGACGCGAAAATATTGCGCGTGTGAATCGCGCCGTGCAGGCCGCTCAATCCTGGCGCGAGCTGGTGGGTCAGCCCGCACACGCATAGTCAACGGCAGTCTATACAGCTTGCGGCTTCTCTCAACGCGGGACTGAGTTGCTGCCCGCCGCACGCTGCGGCGCGGCGATAATCTGATTCATCGGTAGCTCCAGCGCGAAGAGCGCGACATTTCCCTGGTCTGCGTGCACCCAGATCCCATGAAAGGCTGCCTGCAAATCAGGATGCTGTTGCAGCAGAGCTGCCATGATATCCGTGACCTGTTTGCGGGCTGCGGGTGGATCGCGTAACAGCGCCGCCTGTGCCGAGTCCGGCGTGTAGTGCACATCCAGGTCGAGCGGACCGAAGGTGGTTGTGGTATCGACCGCGGTGACCGCAAATGCGGTGCCGCTCACATTCAGCGTCATGGGCTGCTCGCCAGGAAAGCTCCCGGGACGCACCTGATCCGATTCGTGCGCCAGCTTCTCGAGATTGGGGCTGGAAACAAGATCCAGCGGATTCAATAGATTTGTGGCGATGCGGTAATAGAGCCACGCTGACCAATCCATCTTCGTCTGCGCATATTTGCGCGCTGAAACCCAGTACCACAGACCGTCGTGACCGGCTTCCATCATGGGCTTGTCAAAAAATCCGGCAAGCATCCAGCGATCGCCGGACGGCTTTTGCAGGATTAATGCAATCTGCTGCGGCTGCTGCACGCCCGTCGCGTGGACGATGGCCAGCGCGTACATCGCCGGCGGCAGATTGTTGAAGGTCACCACGACAACCGGCGATCCGCAGAAGAAGTCGGTGCGAGGCGCACTCGCCGGATCGCTCGACGCATCAAGAATGTAGAGATCATCTACCGTTATCGTCGCGCTCTGCACGAGCGGCTTCAGATATTCGATGGAGCCGCGGATTCCGCTGAAATCGGCCGCGACGGCAGGAATCGTATTCGTCTGCAGCGCCTGCACATCGCCGCTTTGTACCTGT
The DNA here is from genome assembly GCA_030039675.1 of Acidobacteriaceae bacterium. Classification (GTDB taxonomy): domain Bacteria; phylum Acidobacteriota; class Terriglobia; order Terriglobales; family Acidobacteriaceae; genus Telmatobacter. Next base: position 4,829 of record JASHVE010000424.1, read on the forward strand.
GTGAGCATGGTACGGGCCGTGCTTGCCAAGCCGTCTCGCTGCGCGGCCGTCATCTGCGATTGAGTCGTGCACGAGGCGGCATAGGCGCCTGGAGCCACCCAAAGGCTGCAAGCCAGAAGCATCGCCCGCAAAGCATCTTGCCGCATCGCGGAACTCATTTGCATGTGTAGAAACCTTTCTCGACAACTTATGCGCGGCGAGAACACCTCACCTTCTGAGTTTGATGCAAAGCATGCGACTTATGGCCTTCCCTTCAGGCTGAAAAACGAGGGTCAACAACGTGGAGTCTGCAGCCCGATCGGTGCGGGAAATCTTGCGCGGCATCTTTGCATGCCGGCATCCAGCTCAGTGCGCATCGCGGATTGGGAACTTATCTAAGCGAGATACTTCGCTTAATTTTGCTGTTATTCAAATCTTTTTTCGTGCGATGCATGATTCGTTAGCGAGGTTGCCTGCAGAGAAGACTGTTGGGGTCTTTCATGTTTACAAGGATGAAAATCCATGTATGATTGCCGAAGCAAACTTCTAATATTGGTTGCCTGACGGTGAGACTTTTGGGACAGATGAGCTAAGTGGAGGAAGAGCATTTTTGGCTTTCTCCTGCGCGTCTCATTTCAACCCTTGAGTCGCTGCCGGCGCTCGGCTGTGAGCCAAAGGTCTCATCTTCTTTCGCCGCTGAGTTGCTACTAAAAGAGGTTGCTGAGTGGCGCCAACAGGCGTAGGTGTCTCGCACCGCTCAGAACAGCCCGCACACTTTGCGAACACACTTGGCTCCTTTACAGGGCACGGCGGAGTCTTGTGCCAACGAACGTTCGGGCTCCTGGGCCCATTGAGGCAGCTTGATGAAGATCTTTTCCCTCCCTCTGTTTCTATTTCTTCTTATCTTCTCTCTACCCGCATTCGCAACCGTCGTCGTCACCAGCCCTTCGAATGGCCAGACAGTTGGCCAAAGCGTGAACTATGCTGCCACCGCCACCACGAGCACCTGTTCTGCAGGTGTAGCATCAATGGGCGTATACGTCGACAACAATTTGATCTATGTCGTAAATGGAACCACGCTGAACACGACTCTGCAATTAGCTGCCGGCCAGCATAACACTGTTGTCGAGGAATGGGACTATTGCGGAGGAGCTACCTATACTTCTCTGCAAATTAACGTATCGAACCAGTACGGCGTTTTCGTGACTTCACCGGAAAACAATGGCTATGTCAGCTATCTTACGAATTTCACCGCGACGGCAACGAGTTCCTGTGCAGCAGGCGTGGCGGCGATGGGCGTATATGTCAACAATCAGCTCGTCTATGTCCAAAACGGGGCAAGCCTGACCACGATATTGGACCTGCCTGCGGGGTATCAGCAGGCCGTAGTGGAGGAATGGGACTACTGCGGTGGAGCTTCCTACACGCCTGTGAATGTCACCGTTCTGGGAACAACTCTTTCGAGCCTGCAGGCCAGCGGAGGATGGAACGGTTACGGTGAGTTAGCGCCGGCATACGAGATTTGTTCTTCTTCGTGTTCCGGAGTTACCTGGTCTATGGCGCAGAATATTAACTCACCGTCTTTGAGCGGAAATGCCACTCAGTTCAACATCGGCGGAACCGTTCCTTACTCTGATGCGCTTTGGACCAACCCGTTGATCGGACAGAATACGACCCAGAATATTCCCGACAGCGACCATACATTGCTTCCCGGTCTGCATAACTTCACTTACGACGCTTACGTCTACGTGACGAATTTCTCAATCACCCAGAATCTTGAATTCGATATCAATATGTACATGAACGGCGCAGGAATGATCTGGGGCAATCAATGCGATCACCTCGCCGATGGATATTGGGATATCTGGGATAACGTAAACGCAGCCTGGATTTCCACCGGCGTTCCCTGCAATCTTACGAACAATGCGTGGAATCACGTGACGATTCAAGCACAGCGGGAATCCAACAATAACCTTTTGTATCAGTCAATCACCGTGAACGGCGTAACATTCAACATCAATCAGACCTTTCCGCCTTTCACGGTTCCGTCCGGCTGGTGGGGCATCACGGTGAACTATCAGATGGATGGTGACTACGAACAGGATGCGAATACTACTTACGTGGATAATTTCAGCTTCACGTACTGGTAAAGCCAACTAAAGCAAAATCAGAGTTGATGCAACAAGGCATCGTAATCGTGCTTTTGCCGCAATCAAACGGCTGGACGGGTAGAGGGCCCATCCATGTCTGTCGGCTCGACGCAGAACCGCTCTATGAACGTTCCACGTGCTCCCTCACGCAACAGCTCCTGTATTGCGTATTGCAGGATGATACCGCCCGCATCTTTGATCGGCATGGGAGCGATCACAGTCATCCCGCCGAATAACGCGCTGAGGTTGAGATAGGATTGCCTGTTCGCGTAAAGGAATCCAAGCGGATATTCAGGCTTGCGCGCGCGCGCTTCAACCGGGTCTGCATCGAGCAGATAGGCTATCCGGGGCCTGGGAACCATGGGAATCAGCATCCGGATGTACGCACGCAGTAGTGAATTCCGCAAGTTGAGGTTTGCGAGCTCGTCGTAAATGTATCGATCGAAGATGACAACGTCCGAATCTGAACACGACGCCTGATTCACGACATGCCGCAGCGACATTGTGTCAAGAAGGTAGAGCACCAGCCGGAGACAACTCATCGGCCATGATTGAACGTTCTTGTCGCGGCGATGAATCGGAGCAGAAGGCGTTCCTTCTCCTTTATCGCCGTGAAAGATCGCGTGCCCGGCTCCTTCGCGTATCGCCCTGAGTTGCGCGACCTCATCCCAGAACCGGATGACACGGACCCGAAGGCCCATCTCTTCCAACCGGGCACGCAGGGCCTCGATCTGCGTACTCTTCCCCGCGCCGTCGATGCCAGAAAAACTCACGAACTGCGAGCGATTGTTCTGTTGAGCTCCGCGCATGCCTCCCGCTCCAATGTTGCCCTCGCACTTTCGCATTCACTCCATCAGTGCGGCTGGCTGGAACTCCCGTGCGATAGAGCCGCCACGGTTCCAATCGCCACTCCGGCGGCTGCGATCACGCCCACCTTGATCAGGATTGCGCGCACACGCCGCTGTTTTGCCGGTGCAATCACGGCTCCCGCCGGCCTGGAGGCCGTTACACCTGCCGTCTTTTCATATGGAGCGACCGCCGTGCCCACCGGCTTTGCCGTGTCGCTCTGCGGCTGAGCATCGGTTTGCGCGTTGCTCGGTTGCGCGGTTTGCGCAGCGGGCGCGGCCTGCGTGGAAGGCGTCGTTGGCTGCTGCGCCGTTGCGGCTGCCACACCACACGGAAGCGCCAAAAGCAAGGCCAGCACACGCGCAATCTGCTTGACCATAAATTCCGGGATTCTCATCTTTCTCCTTTCCGAACCCGTCGCAGTTGACTGCGAGGACGCTCAGCGAGCCGCTAGGCCGCATCTTCGGCAGGCTCCGGATAGCCATTGTTCATATAAACGGCGCTGCCAGATGGCCGTCGAAAGCTGTTCACGGCCTCGGCGCCGGTCTCGAAGATTCTGAACAGACGGTCCGCTCCCCAGCGCTTCAGAATCTCCAACGCCTCCGGTCTGACCCCGGCCAGCCTTACATCACCGTTGCGCTTCATTGCTTCCTCAAGGCAACAGAGCAACAGATGAAGAAACGTGTGGTCGATCTGCTTAGCCTCTGAACAGTCCAGCACGATGCGTGGCCGCCAGACATTGATGCAGCTCTCGATTTCGCGAAGAAACATCCGCTCTTGTTTCGAATTGGGCGCCGCCGGCAATTGTTTTACTGCCACGGCGCGCGTTCGAATTGTCGTTTCCAAGCCCTG
>JASHVE010000425.1 GCA_030039675.1 Acidobacteriaceae bacterium
AATCCTCTTGTTCAGGAATTTTGCTGAAGGCCGGCGCACGACGAAGACAAACCCGGCATTCAGCAACGGGTGCGTCTTCTGGATCGGTTGTGCTTGGAGATCAGAGACTAGCGCATACACCCGTCGAAGATGTTCGACAGGCAACAACACAGACAGCGCTGAAAAGTCCCGACCATGGGGAAATTATACAACATAACGCTCAAGCCGCTGCAAATAGGACCGTAAATGCGATTCAAGCGGCTACTCTTTTCAGGATGCGCTGCCCTTGCTGTCCTTCAGGAGCCCAAGCCGTACAAGGCTCTCCGCCGTCGCGGTAAGAGCCTCCTCGTTCGATCGAGGCGTCCAGCCAAGCAAACGCCGGGCCTTTTCGTTGGTCGCATTTTTTTGTTTGCCGAGCTCGGGAAGAATCACCTTGATCGCCGGATCGCGCAGCGAAGCCAAACGCACCAGCCAGTTGGGTAGCTGCCGGGCAGGCACCCGCCGGGCATCGGAGCCCATGCGGCTTTTCAGGATACGGGCGATCTCGACCATCCACAGAAAATCGCCGGCCACGGCCAGAAAGCGCTCGCCTTTCGCCGCAGAGTGGGTCATGGCGCGGATGTGCAGATCCACCACGTCGCGCACGTCGACGATTCCAAAGCTCAGTTTCGGGCTGCCGGGTATGGCGCCGTCCATCAGCCGCTGCACGATAAGAATCGAGCTGGAATAATCGGCTCCGAGCACAGGCCCAAACACAGCAACCGGATTGACGACCGAAAGCTCCAGGCCGCCACCCTCTTTCGCCATAAAATTCCAGGCCGCGCGTTCAGCCAGAGTCTTCGATTTCGGGTAGGGCGCCACATCACGGCCGTTGGGATTGGTCCACTTTGTCTCATCGAACGGTGCGCTCTGCTCTTTGTGCCCATAGCCGATAGCCGCAAACGACGAAGTGAGCACCACGCGCTTTACGCCGGCGTCGCGGGCAGCCCGCAGCACACGAAGCGCCCCATCCCGGGCCGGGACAATCAGCTCATCCTCGTGCTTTGGGACGGCCGGCGGAAGGGGCGACGCAACGTGCAGCACATAATCGCAGCCGGCCACGGCCTCTGCCCACCCCGCATCCTTGGTGAGATCGGCGGCCACAAAAGACAACCGGCCGCCCGCCTCGGCGCCGCCTTGCCGCAGCAGTGCGCGCACTTCGCCCTCCCGCTTCAGATTGCGCACCGTGGTCCGCACCTGATGGCCAGCCGCCAGAAGCTGCACAATGGCATGACTGCCGATGAAGCCCGATCCGCCTGTCACCAGAACTTTGCTCATCGTTGCTTTCCTCTCATGCCGCTGCGCCTGGATCGATCGCGCAGCAGGTCTACATCTTAGATCGAACGTTCGTTCTAATCGATACAAAGAATTTTAACCGCCAATTGTGCCCTGCGCCGTCTATTCGTCGGCGATCGCCTGCCAGACCGTCTCTGCGATTCTTTTCAGCGTGACCGGAGAAAAGGTCTTGGGCGCCTTCGCCAGGCTGGCGGCAAGGCCAAGCGTAAGGCCATAGATCGCTTCAGATGGAATGTCCTTGACGATTCCACCCTTCTTTTTCGGCTGAAGCCACTGGAGTATGCGCGCACTCTCAGAACTCGCGGACCTCATTTCCTCTTCTGCGCCGGTCTTGCAGTAGGGCGAGTTCAGGTACTGATCAAGAAAACGGGTCTCTTTGCGGCGCGTGCGGTAAAAGCGATACGCATTGAGCCAGATACGCAGAAGCGCCTCACGCGGTGGTTCATCTTCCGAAAACCCTTCAAAGAAGAGCTCGTGCTTGATCGAGACCACGTGCTGATAGACCGCGTGAATCAACTCGTCCTTGCTGGGAAAGTAGTGATAGATCACGCCTGGGCTCGCGCCGGAACGCTTCGCAAGAAGAGACATCGGGGCGTCGTGAAAACCGCGCTCCACGATCAGATCGAGCATCGCCTCTACAATCGCTTCCCGTTTATCGCGCTTGCCGCTCATCTCTCCGCCAGCGTGGCCCAATAGAATGCTCATTCTAGCACCCGCAGAACCAGCCCCGGCTTCATCTACGATGGGAATCGGGATCGAAGTCGCGCAGAGTGCCACCCAAGTCCAAACTCGGACAGAATTTTCTCATCGATCCGCAGGCAGCCGGACGAATCGCCGCCGCGTTTGGCGATCTGTCAGGGCGGACAGTGGTGGAGATCGGACCCGGCCGCGGAGCAATTACGGGCGCCCTAGCCAGCCGGGCGCAGCATGTGCTTGCCGTGGAGTTGGACCGGGAATTGGCCTCGTCACTGCGCACGCGGTTCGCACCCGAGCGGGTGACGGTTATCGAGCAGGATGTGCTGGACTTCGATTTTGCGGCGGCCGCGGCCAAAGCGGGTGAGCGTCTGTGTGTGGCCGGCAATCTGCCCTACTACATCACCTCGCAGATCCTGCTGAAACTGGCGGCAGGCCACAAGGCGCTGGATACTGCCGTGCTGATGGTCCAGCGCGAAGTCGCCGACCGCGTCACGGCCCATCCCGGCTCGCGCGACTTCGGCCTGCTCTCGGTCACTATGCAGATGCACGGACCGGTTGAGCCGCTGTTCACGCTGCCGCCCGGAGCATTTTCTCCGCCTCCGGAGGTGCATTCCAGCGTCTTTCGCTGGCGATTTGCGCCACGATTTGCCGAGTTGGGCGTCGAAGAAGAGGGATTTCTGCGCTTCGCCCGGCAGGCGTTCGCACAAAAACGGAAAACCCTGGTCAACAATCTGCGTGCCGCCGGTATCGCAGCCGAGGCCGCGGCAGCGGCCATGGAGAAGGCCCGCATCGATCCGCGGGCCCGGGCGGAAAGCCTTCCACTTAAAGCGCTGGCTCAGCTTTGGCGGGCGCTGTCGGAGCGGCAGTCCGGCGAACGCTCTGAGCCGCCGGTGTGAAGATGCGGCCACTGCGCGTAAGCTAGAAGAGAAACCGGCGCGGAACTGGCGCCTGCCGGATGAGATGGGGGCGAATCCGGCAAGCCCAAAAGCCTGGCCACGCATCTGTTAGCTCAGGAATGACATGAATCCAGCGGTTGAACAAGCCCGGCATCGCACCTTTGAAGAGACGCTGCGTACCGCGCGACGCACCATGCTCATGAGCGAGATTCTGAAGCTGGCCCTGGACAGCTTCAAGGCCAGCAAGACCCGCTTTGC
>JASHVE010000426.1 GCA_030039675.1 Acidobacteriaceae bacterium
AACAAAGAAGCCGATGCATTTGCGAAACAGCAAGCCAGCAAGTGAGCGAGTCAGCAAGTCAGCAAAGATGTGGCGATGATCTATGCGTTTCGGAGTGCCGCCAGCAGACCGTTAACGAGCCGCGCGACTTCTTCACATTTCTTCATGAGTTCATCAACACTGATGTTTTCGAGCAGATTCAGATCGCCAGCGAGTTCCAATTGCGTTTGAAGCTCAAATAACGACCCGCGGGATATGGCTAGGAAAACTGGCGGAAGTGTCCATCGTTGAGCCTTCCGTGCCCTTCTGCGATGTTACTGGCAATAGAGACCGCGGCTCTCCGCATTTGCGGTTGAAGTCCGTACGTTTCTTTGCTGGGCAGTTTCTCCGTTTCACGATAGATCGCTTTTGTGAGGTCCATTGCTCTCTGCCAAACCAGCAAATCACGATAATGCCGTGTTCTCGGGCCAGAGGTGGTCTTGTTTGCCATCCAAGCATTTGAGCACATTCACCCACCGGCTGACTCGCCGACTCGCTGACTAGCTAACTCGCTAACTTGCTGACTTGCTATCCTGTCCCCATGCCCGCATTAATCGACGCCATCGACATCAAGCGCAAAATGTACTTCGAATTTGAGAACACGCCATATTACTGCCTCGACGTGGAGGTATCCACGCCTACTGCGCGCGGCGGTCAGACCCTCGTCCGCCTCAAGATGCGCAACCTGCTCACCCGCGCCGTCTTCGACAAAACCTTCAAGGCCGGCGAAAAATTCAAAGAGCCCGATCTCGACACCGTAGAGGCCTCTTACCTCTACTCCGACAACGACGGCTCCTATTTCCTCGATCAGACCACCTTCGAAACCATCACGCTTTCGGCCGATAAGCTCGGCGATGCGCTCAACTTCCTTCTCGAAGGAGCAATCATCCAGATCGATAAATTCAACGGCAACCCCATCGGCATTCAGCTTCCCGCGCAGGTCGAACTCGCCGTCTCTTATACCGAGCCCGCCACGCGCGGAGACACCGCCGCCGGCAATGTCACCAAGCCCGCCAAGCTCGAAACCGGCCTCGAAATCCGCGTGCCCTTCTACATCAAGGAAGGCGACAAGATAAAGGTCAGCACTGAAACCCACGAGTTCGCGGGCCGGGTGTAATCGCGAATCATCGGCAAAGGAGCACCATGAATCGCCGCGAATTCTCCGCGCTTCTGCCCATGTTGGCCGCCGGCTCGGCGATGGCCCCGTCTATCGAAGGCCAAACGCAGTCAGCAGTGCCACTCGAAAAATTGGTCTCCGGCCGCTACTCGCCCGTCGCGCCCGCCAATCCCCATCCCGCGCCGCGCATGTCGCAGCATTATCTTCTCGGCATGTTGCCCGACAACATCCGCCTCGAAGCCCACGAAACGCATCTCGCGCCCGGCTGCCCACCGGAGCCCATCGGCACTCACAAGCACACCGAGATCTGGTTTGTCCGTGAAGGTACGGCGCGGCTGATGACCGCCGGCGAGACACGCGATCTGGTTGCCGGCGATATGGGCGTCTGCGTTGCGGGCGATCGGCACACCATCTACAACGCCAGCCAGACCGAGCCCTGCTCCTACTTCGTCCTCACCGTCGGCCCGCCCGAATAAGCACCCACTCTCCCGTGCCCCATCTTGTCGACTTTTTCCTGTCGACAAGGTGGGCAAGCACGCGCGCAGACAAGGTAGCCGCAAGATATAATCCGGCAATCCGATGCCAGGAGGAGAATCTTAATGATGCAGGATAACGCCGCGATCGTGCGCCGCTTCGTTGACGAGGTGATCACGCAGGGAGACTTCGACGCGGCAGTGCAGTTCGTATGGGAGGATGTTGTCGAGCAGGTTCCCCTTCCCGGCCAGGGGCCTGGATTGGAAGGCTTGAAGGATATTCTTCGAGCGATGCGGGCCGCGTTTCCCGATCTGATTTTCTCCATTCAGGAGCAGGTTGCCGAAGGCGATAAAGTAGCAAGCCGCTTTGAGTGGACCGGCACCCACCAGGGAACGTTTCTTGGTGTCACGCCGACAGGGCGTTCTGTCCGGGTGTGGGGGGTCGTCATCGATCGCCTGGAGAAAGGCCGCATCAAGGACACACGCATCATCATGGATACCCTCGGCTTGATGATGCAACTCGGAGTTTTCCCTTCACCCGGCGTCTGATCAGAATGCCCAACAGGTGAGCGCCGAACAGGTGAGCAATCGCTCCCGTGCCGGAGTGAGCGATTCGATGCCATCCAGCGAGTCTCCTTGCCGTGCCCCATCTTGTCGACTTTTTTCTGTCGACAAGGTGGGCAGGCACGAACCTTGCCAGGCCGATCGACCCGCGACTCTGCACCCATTCCGATCCTCAGACTTCACCGAACGTTAACATAGACCACTCTATTGCCCCGCTACGATGGGCACGAGCCCCGCCGCAAACACTACCGACCAAACAAGTCGCAGCGCAGGGTTCACTTCAAATACGCATGCACCAGGTCGATCAGGTCTTCAGCCAGCTCGGGAGCAATCTGTTCCTTGGCGCCGTCGACCAGATGAAATCGGATGTGCGTCTCGAGGACCTCCGCCATCAGCCCGTTGACCCCGCCCCGCACCGCGGCCAGCAACATTAACTGCCCGCCGCAATCCTCGTCCGCCGTCAGCGAGCGTTCCACTGCGTCCAGTTGCCCGCGAACCTTCCTCAACCGCTGCAGCAGCTTCAGTTTTTCCCGTTCCTGGTGCGACATTTTTACCACTCCTTCACTTGACAATACCGACCCGGGGTATAGTATTAACCCAGTCAGGGTATAGTCCATCGCCCTTTATTCTATGCCCATCCGTTCCTCCATCCCGCTCCCCAACCCCCTCGCCGCCGGATCTCTTGCCTTGGCTCTTGCTGCCCTCTTTAACGCGGCTCTTATTGAGAACCTTGCTGCCCAGGCGCCTGCCGCTCTGCCGGCCGCACCTATACTCTTTCTGGCTTCTATGGCCGCCCCCGCTGCCCGGCAACTTCCGCAGTTCGCCTTCGCTGCTCTGCCCAAAAGCACTGACATGCTGCCCGGCGACGCTGCCGTGGGCGGCCAGCCGCAGGACCCACCCATCCTCTCCATGGCGCCTCACACCGAGGACGGCCGCTACTGGGTCTCCGGCCAGGCGAACAGCATCCTGCAGGCCCACGGTCATTTCCACTCGCCCTACGAAGGCCCCAACAGCCTGCGGAACATCGTCGAATACAAAGCCTCTGAGGTCGCAACCCTCTATCTCGGCTATCAGCTGCACCCGAACACCCGCTTTAATACGGACCTCATCGTCGATTTTGAGAATGCCGGCGGACGCGGGATATCGCAGGCGCTGGGCCTGGCCGGCCAGACTAACCTGGATGTGGTGCGCAACCCGAACCTCAGCACCGCGCCCTACATCTCGCGCGGCGAGATTCACCAGATCATCGGCCTCACCGGCGAAATGGAGGATCAGGAACGGGCCCCATTCGCCTTGGCCACTCGCGTTCCAGTCCGCCGGTTCGAAATCCGCGTGGGTAAGATGAGCCTTCCCGACACCTTCGACATCAACTCTGTCGGAACAGACAGCCATCTGCAGTTCACCAACTGGACCATCGACAACAACGGCGCGTGGGACTACGCAGCCGACACCCGCGGCTACACCGTAGGCGGCATTCTGGAGTACGACGACCGCGTGTGGTCGGCGCGCTACGGCATCGCTGCCATGCCGACCGTCGCCAATGGCATCGATCTCGACTGGGCCTTCAGCCGCGCCAATGGCCAGAACTGGGAGTTCGAGCTGCGCAAAGGGCTTTTCGCCCCGCTGCTGAACCCAAAGCACGAGGGCGCAATTCGCATCCTGAGCTATGTGAATCACGCCCACATGGGTGACTACCGCCAGGCGGTGCAGCAGTTTCTCTCCGGCCAAATCGCCACGCCGGACATTACACAGTCCGAGCGCTTCGGCGCCGTGAAGTACGGCTTCGGCTTGAATACCGAGCAGGCGGTGACAGATAACCTGCGGTTCTTTGCGCGCCTGGGCTGGAACGAGGATCAGCACGAGTCCTACGCTTACACCGAGGTGGGCCAGACAGTCTCCTTCGGCGGCGATTATTACGGCCAGCGCTGGGGCCGCCCGCTCGACAAAGTAGGCATTGCGTTTGTTTCCAACGCCATCAAGCGCGACCATCAGAATTATCTTCACTATGGGGGACTGGGCTTCCTGCTGGGTGATGGCGGCCTTACCTATGCACGCGAGGACATCGTCGAGTGGTACTACAACGCCCATCTCTGGCGCGGGCTGTTCGGCATGCTCGGCGGCTCGTATATCGCTCATCCCGGCTACAATCGCGACCGCGGGCCGGTCTTCGTGCCCGCGGCACGGGTGCACATCGACTTCTGAAATGAGAGCGATGCGTCTCCGCGTCGACTGACCTGTAATTGCGCCGCGCGTTGGTGGCCTCTGAGATAAGCTTTCATCAAAGCGACACGCCAATTGTTGCAATCTGGCAGTGGAGGTTCGTTCAGCAATGCCATCGCAGGTATCCCGGCCACGCGCTGCGGTTTGTCTCTCGCGCACGAAGACTGCTTTGTGGCAATGCGCCGTCGGGCTCGTCTTTCTCGTGCTTCTTCACCATGGCGTCGCGCAGGGGTCGGGAAATTTGAGCGGCATTCACACCATCCAGATCGATTCTTTCGGTGACGGAAGCGGCGCACCGGCTCTGCGCGCCAGGATCGTCGACCGTCTGAAAAAAAGCAGCCGCCTGGAGGTGGTCGACAAACCCGCCGAAGCCGATGTCGTTCTGCGCGGAACGTCAAACGTCTGGGCCGCGGGCACCTTCTCGCTCCATCCCCGCTCAAAGAGCGCAACCCAGACCGTCTACCAGGGCTATCTCTCCGTCGAGCTCGTCAACAAATCCAGCCAGACGTTGTGGTCTTACCTGGTAACGCCAAGCCGTTTCCACACCACCACCATCGAGAACGACCTCGCCGATCAAGTAGTCTCACATCTGCTCGAGGCCATCCATAGTGGCGCGGCGGGGTCCGCGTCTCCGGCCGATACCGAATCCGGATCGCATATCGCCCTGCATGGAGCGGGCGCTACATTCCCCGCACCCATCTATCTGAAGTGGTTTGAATCCTCTGGTATGTCGGTGAGCTACGACGCCGTCGGCTCCGAGGACGGCATTCAGCAGTTGGCCGAGGGTAAGGTGGACTTCGCCGGATCGGACATGCCGCTCACCGCGGAGAATCCTCCCGTGGCGCTCCAAGTTACACATTTTCCCACCGTGCTGGGCGGCGTGGTGCCCATCTATAACCTTCCCTCCTTGAACCGCACCCTCAACCTCACCCCCCAGGTGCTGGCCGGCATCTACTCCGGCGCAATCCGCCGGTGGAACGATCCGCGCATTCTCGAAGCCAATCACGGAGCCCACCTGCCCGACGCTGAGATTGCCGTCGTCCATCGTTCCGACGGCAGCGGCACAACCTATGTTTGGACCAGCTATCTTTCCCAGGTTAGCCCGAACTGGAAGACCGCCGTCGGCGCCGGTCCGCATGTTGCATGGCCCGTAGGCACAGGCGCGGCCGGCAACGAAGGCGTGGCAGAGCTGGTCCAGAAAACGCCCTATGCTATCGGCTACGTCGAGCTGATCTATGCCATTCAGCACGAGCTGAATTACGCCGCTGTACGCAATCCCGCGGGCCAGTTCATCAAGGCAGACCTCGCCAGCATCACGGCCGCCGCGGCACGCGCAACGATGGCCTCGGGCACCGGGTATCGCTTCTCGATTCTTGATGAACCGAACAAAGACGCGTATCCCATCAGCACCTTCACCTGGCTTCTTGTGCCCACGCAGGGACTCAGCCCGGAAAAGAGGTCCGCGCTCGCCGAACTGCTGAACTGGGCCCTGACCTCAGGCCAGAAACAATGCGCCTCGCTCGGCTACGCGCCGCTCCCGCGCGAGATCGTGGCCGGCGAACTGCAAGCGGTGAAGGCGCTGGAAGGGCAGGAAAGAGGGAACACGGAGTAAGGAATAGGGAGATCCTGGCTGGGATTCTATCTTCCCGCTGGCTGCGTCTGCCCCTGCGGCGTCTCCGGCAGCGCGTAGATCACCTCGCCCGGCCGGGCGTAGTGCAGCTTTTCGCGAGCCTCATGCTCGATCGTGTTCGGGTCGGACTTGAGCCGCTCGATCTGCTGCTGCATCTGCGCATTCTCTTGCTGCAGGTCCTGGATTTCCTTCTGCAGCATCCGGTCCTCGCTGCGCTCATGCTGCCAAACAGAGAGCCCATGCTTGCCGTGGATCACGTGCCAGGTAACCAACAGTGCGAGCATTACCGCAACCGCAGTCCCGGCGGGCCGCCACATGCGCTGCGCCCACGCAAAAGCGCGCTCGCCCAGCGACACAGGCGCCTGCCGAACCGGGCGCACTCCGGAATGGACCTTCTCATCTTCCACGCAATCTCATTTCCTGCTGGCAGCACCACGAACTCGGGGTGCCCCACCTTCGCCGATGCGCGCATTTTGCGCATCGGTTAAGGTGGGAAAGCATGAACTCCTTCATCACGGCTGCAGCACAAACCTTGGGTGCCCCACCTTCGCCGATGCGCGCATTTTGCGCATCGGTTAAGGTGGGAAAGCACGAACTCCTTCATCAAGGCCGCAGCACAAACCTTGGATGCCCCACCTTCGCCGATGCGCGCATTTTGCGCATCGGTTAAGGTGGGAAAGCACGAACTCCTTTATCACGGCTGCAGCACAAACTTTTCCGCCGCTGCCTTCAGCGCTTCCATATCCTGCTCGCTGCGCGCCTCGGTGTAAGCCCGCACCACGGGCTCCGTCCCGGAGAGCCGGTAACAGACCCACGACCCGTCTTCGAGAATCAGCTTCAACCCGTCGGTCCGCACTACGCCGGTCACCTTGCGCCCGCTCAGCTCCGCCGGATCAGCCTTCAACTTCTCAGTGAATCGGGCTTTCACCTGCGGGGTCAAGCGGAAGTTCTCACGAATTGGGTAGAAGGAACCAACCTTGCCAAACAGTTCCTTCAGTTGCACGCCCAGGCTCTTGCCCCGCACCGCCACCATCTCAGCCATCAGCAGCCCCGCGATGATGCCGTCTTTCTCCGGCACATGCCCGCGGATCGTCAATCCTGCCGACTCCTCGCCGCCGATCGCGATCTTGTCTTCATCGATCAGCGCGCC
>JASHVE010000427.1 GCA_030039675.1 Acidobacteriaceae bacterium
AGCAACGGCGAAGCCGCTGTAGTCGGCCGGAGTTGCGCAGACGCGATCTCTTTTGCCAAACTGGCGATGGTCGCCAAAGATGGTTCTTCACTTTCTGGTACAAGGGCGTGTGCAGGGTGTGGGCTTTCGCTGGTTCGTGCATCGCGAGGCAAGCGAGCTCGAGCTGCGCGGATGGGTGCGCAACACGGAAGACGGGGATGTGGAAGTGGTCGCCGCCGGCGAGCCGCTCGATTTGGATGAGCTGCGGGCCAGCCTGAAGCGCGGGCCGCGCGGCAGCCGCGTCGATCGGGTGATCGAGCATTCGCTGCTCGAAAGCGAGGCGCAAAATCTAGACGCATTCAGAATTGAAGGGGCCTGGTAGGAAATCGGGAGCAACCACGCCGATCAGCCTTTGAGAAGCTCGGAGGCTTTCTTCGCCCACTCAGCCACATTGGCTCCGGTGCTCACACCGAGAAGCCCCAAGCCAAGGCTGACCAGCACTGCGCGCCGCCCCCTGGTGCCGATCTCTTGCAATCGAAACACCGATCGATTTAACAATGGCCACAGAGCTCGATGGATGAGAAGGACAAGTGCCAGCACAACAAAAACGCTGGACGCCAGAAAATCGAGCGTATTCGAGCCCGCAACAATCATCACAACTCTTGCAAACTCGTCCTGGATTGTCGTTCCTCCCAAAAAATCCCAGGCATCCCCGATAAGGTAACTCAATGATTCGAAGAATGGTGCAATCATCAAGCCTACGCCAAGCAAAACATTAAGCAATATCACCGCCGCGATCTTGTAGGTCTGCCGCATCTCGCCTGCCCATCGAAGAGACTTACGCGTCGCAGCAATGAACAAAAGATCGCACCCAAACGCCAGGACGATTGCCAGGAGTCCCCAGGACACAAAATCCATCAGCACCTTCTTCACTGCCCACGATGGGTTGTCTTGTGCTGCCTCCCACAGGAACGGGACCGAGACAAAGATCAGAAACAGCCATATCTTCGTAAAACGAAACTTTTTGAAAATCAGTGGAATTGAACCAACGAACAGATATATGACCGCAAGGTATCCACTGGTCAGCAGATCAGGACCGTAACTTTTCCATGACCGGCTGAACGATGACGTGTCTGCAAGCAGGTTGTAGCAGTTATCGGCGAACCCGACGATGCCGAAGGAAGCAATCGAGTAGGAGATGGAAACGCCAAGGCAGCGCAGCGAAAGCAATCGGTGTCCAAAGACCGCGTCAAACCCTCGTGACGCTGCCTTTGCTACCTGCTGCATGAAAGCTGTATGGGTCGAAAGCGCCCCCTTCTGGCGATCGTCGACCTTTGCCCACAGGTCCTCGAGGGCGCTTTGCATCTGACCCTCCTCTCCAGGATAGGCCAGGCCCGCGGTGAGCAGACAAAAGGCGCCAGTAATTGCGAGGGCGGTATGAAAGGCAATCTGAAGGATGTGCCACATAGGTGCAACCCCCGACCTCCGTTCCTGGGGTTGAGAAAAAGCAATGAGAATTGTGGAGCGAGTATACCGCCGGAATAGCCTGCGCTTTTATGGGAAGTGCGCCTCGCTCCTTCCCGCCCTTTATAATCAACAGGGAAGACGAACCGTACCCGCCTGTTCCCTTCCCGCAAAACTTTTGAACCTTTTATTCCTGACGAGCGCAGTGAGGTGCGGAACGCGGCTATGCCTGAACAATTGAAACCAGTCAACGTGGAAGACCTGAAGAAGCTGGTGCGGACCGTGCCGGATTTTCCGAAACCCGGAATTCTGTTTTACGACATCACCACCTTGCTGAAAGACAAGACCGGCTTCGCGCAGCTCATCGATGCGCTGGCGGCGCACTACATCGCGCGCAAGATCGACCTGGTGCTGGGCATCGAGGCGCGGGGATTCATCTTCGGGCCAGCGCTGGCGTATCGTCTGAACGCCGGATTCGTGCCGGTGCGCAAACCGCGCAAGTTGCCCGCTCCCGTGGCGCGAGTGACCTACGACCTCGAGTACGGCTCCGACACGCTCGAGATTCACATGGACGCCATTGCGCCTGGCCAAAGCGTTGTGCTCGTTGATGATCTTCTGGCGACCGGCGGCACGATGGAGGCAACGGTTAAGCTCGTCAAACAGTTGGGCGGCAAAATTGCGGGCCTCGCGTTCGCGGTTGAGCTGGACTTCCTGAAGGGGCGCGAGCGTTTCTCGGAATACGATGTCTTCAGTCTGCTGCACTACGACGAGTAGGGTGCGCGGCGATTTCGCATGTCGAAAGATCGAGCTGGAGAGACCTACATGTCCAGGGAGTCAGGAGTCCCTTCGGGTGCGTCCTCTTGTTCGGGCTCTGATTCACCGCTTTCTCCATTGCTGGCTCCTGACCCTTCCTTGAGCATCTGCGCGTCCGCAAATCGATAGCCTACGTAGACATCGGTGAGCAGATAGACGGGATTGGAGGGGTCGTCCTCGATCTTCTTACGCAACTGACGGACGAAGGTGCGCAGATACTCCACCTCTTCGCGGCAGTCGGCGCCCCAGACGGCGGTGAGCAGCTTCGCGTAGGTTACGACGCGGCCGGCGCGGGTCATCAAACAATGGAGGATGTCGAACTCCTTGCGCGTGAGGCGCACTGGTTCACCAGACTTGATCACCATGCGCTTGACGGGGTCGAGGCGGATCTCGCCGATCTCGATGGGCGCATCCTCGGCGCGGGCCGGGGCGCGCAGGCGGCGCACGGCAGCGCGAATGCGGGCCATGAGCTCCCGTGTGCTGAACGGCTTGGTGACGTAGTCGTCGGCTCCAAGTTCAAGCGCTTCCACTTTGTCTTCTTCCTCGTCGCGGACGGTGAGCATCAATACAGGCAGGCGGGGCGCAAACGCGCGGATGCGGCGCAGCGTTTCGATGCCGCCGATACCGGGCATGTTGATGTCGAGAAGTACGATGTCGTGCGCGGAGGCGCGGAGAGCCTGCAGCGCCTCCTCGCCCCGCGAGGCCTCGGCGACCTGGAAGCCCAGTTCCACAAGTGGAGGCCGCAGCGCCCTGCGAATGGCGGGTTCGTCGTCGACCATAAGAATGCGGATGCCTTGCTGGTTCATTGCGAACTTTCCTTCTCTGTAATTGCGGGGATGGCCGCGAAAAATGTGGTCCCTTCCTGCTCGTTGCTCGTCACCCAGACATAGCCGCCATGAATCTGGGCCACCCGCTTGGCGACGGAGAGACCGATTCCAGTGCCGGGGGCGCGGTTGGGATAGTTGGAGGATCGATAGTACCGGTCGAAGATGCGCTCGCGGTCGGCCATGGGGATGACCGGACCATAGCTATGCACGGAAAAGATGGCCTCCGCGTCAGCCTGGTAGACGCTGATCGTGATCGTGGTGCCGAAGATGGAGTACTTACAGGCATTGTCAATGTACTGCGCGAGGAGCGTGACCATCAGCTTGCGGTCGCAGCAGAGCGCGAGGTTTTCGTCCTCAAGAACCACGGAGACTTTCATGCTGGCAAGGCGTTCTTTGAGACTGGCCAGCACCTCTTCAATGATGGGAGCCACCGCAACCTGTTCGGCATGAATGGTCACCTCGTCGGCGTCGAGGCGCGCCGTGGTGAGCAGGCGCGTGGTGAGCTCGCTGAGTGCTCCGGCCTGCTCGTTGATCAGAGTGACCAGCTCCGATTGGCCGGGAGAAAGCTTGCCCATCTCTGCTAACCCGGTACCGGCGGCGCGGATCGCAGTGAGCGGCGTCTTATACGCGTGGGCGAGCGAATCCAGCACTGTGGCGCGAAGCTGCTCAGTGCGGCGCTCAGTTTCGATACGGCTCTCATTGGCGAAGGCGCGATAGCGGTCGAAGGTGATGGCGATGAGCGAGGCGATGGCGTTGTTGGTGAGTGGGCTGGTGTCGCCGCGCATCACGAGACTGCCGACGGGAACCGTGCCGAGACGCAGCACCCGGCGGCCGACGCCGGTTTCCGGATCGTCGTCGGAGGTTTCAAAGTAATACACGTTCTGCGCCAGCTCCTGTGGGTCCACGCTCCAGTAGCCGGCCTGATAGACCTCGTGCAGGTCAGCATCGAAGAGGGCGACGGCTTCAAATCCGAAGATCTCGTGCACCAGCTCTGCGAGCTGCTGGCCCGGCTCGATGTGAAGATTCATTTGCAGCGTGCGGCGCGTAAATTCGTAAAGATCGTGCATCTGACCGCCCCACGATTCGGCCTTGCGTGCGTGGTTTGTCACCCGCGAAGAGAGACGGCTCACAGTGAGCGCGACCAGGACGAAAACCAGAAGCGTCACCGAGTTCACGGCATTGGCTGCCAACGGAGACTGGGGCTGGCGTGCTGTGAATAATGCCTGAACCGCGACGGCGGAAAGCGAGACGATGACTGCTTGCCAGAATCCGCTGAGGAGTGCGGTGGGGACCACGATGAGCAGATAAAGAAGCACGGAGACAGGAAGGAGCCAATTCGACCACCGAGCCAGGGCGCCTACCAGGACAACCGCCAGGATGCCCAGCGCACACTCGAGCACAAACAGAAGCACCCTCACACCGGAGCCGCGCGAGCGTCTGGCGAAGATCGAGCGCACAGGGAGATAGCTTTGAGACAACCGTTACCCGCTTTCCCTTTATCTTTGTGTATGCACGAGAAAAAACCTTTATCTGCGCGAACTGGAGAAGACTGAGAGCGGCACTGCGTCAGGCTCCAGCCGTCTCGCGGATGTAGGTCCACGATCGCGGAGATCGCTTGCCAGCCAGCTCATAAGGCAAACAAAACAAAATTCTAACAGGTTCTTTATTGCATTTTCACGGCCTGGCCGTTATATGCGCCGAGGAGCTTTATCGATTTACACCTCGCTGCGATCCTGCCGGCATAGGGGAAAAGAGCGAATCGCGCCGAGAAAATTTCTTTTTAAAATCCTCATAACATCTTTATGCATTCTTTGCGTTACTGACGATAGCCAGTTTCGACCCGAACAATCTGCAGCTCCACGAACGTGATCGCTACTCCGGAGAGTGGCGGTTCAGGCGTAGTTGTGTGCCTATAAGAATCGGCGCTTTGCAGCGCGGACACAACGCGTACAGGTAATTTGTGCGCACACAACAGGAAAGACAAATGATCCAGCGTCCTCTGACAAAACTTTACTTTTGGAGGGAAATGCCGATGCAATTGAACGGAAATCGCATTCTGCTGTTGGTAGCCGGTATGGCCATTGCCACCGTGATGGCAGGCGCGCAGACGCCTCCGGCAGCGCCAGCTACGCCCGATGCCGCCCAGGCGCCAGCTGCGGCCACTCCCGCGCCGCCGCCTCTGAAATTTCCGTGGAAGGTAGGGCCGATGGCCATCACCGGCTTTATCGATGGCTACTATACGGGCAACAACAACCACCCGACATACTCCGCGAACGGCCAGATAAATGATCTCTACAACTTCAACGACCGGACCGATGACGTGGAGCTGAGCGCGGCCAAATTGACACTGAATCACGATCCGGCCCCGATCGGTGCGCATTTCGACTTCATCTACGGACGCACGAACGGGCTGGTTAACGCCGGCCTGCAAGGTAACTACATCGAGCAGGCCTTTATCAGCCTGAAACCACCCGCGGCCAAAGGCTTTGAGGCCGATTTCGGCAAGTTCGTTACATCGGCGGGCGCGGAAGTGATCGAGGCCAAAGACAACTGGAACTACTCGCGCTCGCTGCTGTTCGCGTGGGCCATTCCCTACTTCCACACCGGCGTACGCACGTCCATGCCCGTTACGAAGACCGAGACCGTGGGTGTGCAACTGGTCAACGGCTGGAATAACGTAACGAAAAACGACGGCTGGATCACGGTGGGTCTTACCAGTGCGCTGGTCCTGCCCAAGTACACATGGGACCTGAACGTGTATACGGGCCCGGAGCACGCCACCACGGCGCACGGCTATCGCAATCTGGTCGATACGACGCTTCTGCTGACGCCAAACACGAAATTCAATGCGTACATCAACTACGACTACGGCGAGAACCACGACGCCGTGGTGAATGGACTGGGTGACAACAAACGGAACACCTGGCAGGGATTCGCATTAGCGGCTCACGAGCAGTTCAAGGCCACCATGGCGGTCGCCGGGCGCTATGAATTCTTCGACGATGTCAACGGCTTTGAAACCGGCGCGGTTCAACACCTGAATGAGTTCACGGGAACCTACGAATTCAAGCCGCCCAAGTTGCCGCAGTCGCTTATCTCCAGGCTGGAATACCGCCATGATCAATCCAACGTGCCGTTCTTCCACAAGAGCAGCACGGAGATGGTGGACGGCCAGTCGACAGTTACGGTGGGGCTGATCCTGGTCCTGGCGCCGCACCAATAGAGAATCTTGATTCTTTATTTGGTCCTGATGGCGTGAACGATACTCTCTCAGCAACCGGAATCACAATGCAGAGCGGCCAGAGTTACAGCCAACATACTGGCCAGCTCTGCATCGAAGAACACCGGCAGGCGATTCGACACCCTCCTCGCGATAAGCCTGTGGCCGGCGCGTCAGCAACAGCTCGAATCGCTTGAGAACTTCCCGGGGCCAGATCTACCGGGAGCAGCTATACGAAAACCAAATCTTCAGGAGAATGCTCATGGCAGAACAGAAAGCACCTCAAATGCAGGCCACCCTGGGCTTAACCGGGTTGACCAGCAACGCAATGGCTCTGATTGCCCCCGGCGCCTTCCTCTGGCTCACCTTCTACATTCAGGCAACGACGGGCGTTACGGCGCCGACAATGTGGCTGGGGATTTTTGCCGCCCTGCTGCTCTGCCTGGCAACCGCCGTGGCGTACGCGGAGATTTCGAAGCTGTACCCAGGCACTGGGTCCAGCTACTACTACGCCGAGCAGGCGATGCTGTCGAAGGATAGGGCGTTCAAGTATGCCCGCATCGCGAAGTTCATCGTGGGGTGGGGCTCGCATCTTTACTACTGGGTCTACCCCGGCGTGATGGTGGCAACAACCGGCATCTTTGTCGGCTACGTGGTCGGCTTCCTGTATCCAAACTTTTTGAGCGGTTCGAACCCCGGGCCGATCTTCATGGGTCTGGTGGCGATCGCCTTCTCGTTCTTTGTGGCGTGGATCGCGCAGAAGGGTGCGGGCGCGTCGACGGCCGTAAATCTCGCCATCAACATCGTGCAAATCTCCGCACTGGTAGTCTTCAGCGTGCTGGCTCTCGGCTACCGCGCCAGCCATCCTTCGGGCACGCCCGGCTTCCAATATGACAACCAGACACTTTCAACCTATACCTACCAGTTTGCGACCAGTCCGAAGGACGGCTCCATTATGCGCGACGCCAGCGGTACGCCGCTGCCGCTGCTGGATTCGGCCGGCAAGCCGGTTCCGTTCAGCATTACCTATCCCGACCACGATTCGAGCGGAAACTTCCTCACGCATCAAACCGCCGGCTCGGTGATCGGAATCCACAAGATCAGTTGGGTCTTCATTCAGGCCACGGTGGCGATTCTCATTCTCGTCGGATTCGAATCGGTGACTTCGATGGGCGGCGAAGCCAAGAATCCAACCAAGCACATCCCTATCGCCGTGATCGCATCGCTGCTGA
The DNA here is from genome assembly GCA_030039675.1 of Acidobacteriaceae bacterium. GTDB lineage: Bacteria > Acidobacteriota > Terriglobia > Terriglobales > Acidobacteriaceae > Telmatobacter. The sequence continues at coordinate 7,536 of JASHVE010000427.1, forward strand.
TCCAGGGATTGATCTGTTATCTGTTTGAGTATTTCGCCGCCAACTACTTCCTCAACTCCGGGTATACAATGCAGAGCGCGGCCGGTTCCGCGGCACCGATCGGCGACATGATGATCATCGTCGGCGACGGGCTGCTGGGCCAGGGGCATGGCAAGTACTTCATGCTGGCCGAGGCTTTCACGGTGTTCCTCGCTCTGATCGGCACGACGCTGAGCTGTATGAACACCGGCGCTCGCGTGACCTACGCAATGGGCAAGGATGCGGAGGTTCCGGAGCACTTTGGTTTCCTGCACGCCAAGTCGCTCACGCCGCGGCGCGCCATCTGGACCCTGGCTGCGATCTCGGCCGTGCTCGGCTGCATCGCGGTTTCACTGGTCTTTGCAGACGGCAGTGCACCTACGGATGCAACGATCGCCGCTCTGCCGCACGGCATCTTCTCGAGTTTCGGCTATTCGACCCACGACAAGCTGGCGGCCCTCCCCAACTCGCTACTGACCATCACGCTGACCTCAAACTTCGGGACGTTCATTCTGTACGCGCTGAGCTGCTTCCTGTGCATCGTGGCATATCACAAGCGGCCTGACTACAACGTCGTTACGCATCTGCTAATCCCCGGATTTGGCCTTCTCGCGAACATCGTGTGCATGGCCTTCTATCTGATTGCTCCGGTTTTCGGGCTCGGCACCACCAAAGAGCCCTTGCTCGCATTGGGCATTTCAGCGGTTTGGGGCATTTATGGAGCGATTTACTTCATTCGCTCCTCGAAGGCGAAAGGCAAGGCCGTGCTGATCCCTTCAAAACAGGCGGTCTCGTAACGGAAAATATCTCAAGATAACCACCTCTGGGTGGAATCGCTGCCGGGCGACGGGCGGCGATTCCACCCTGCGGCCATTTTTAGAGCAACAGTATTTTTCGAAAAGCGGCCTCTTTCCAGCGCTGGTGCGGGGAGTGGCCGATGCGGCGGCGCATATGTTGGACGTACAGTTTGGCGGAGCAAGCGATTTCGGGAAGGTTCGCACAAATAACGAAGATGCGATGGGGTCATTCATTCCCTCGTCGCGTCACCAGGCCCGGTCACATGGATATCTCTTTGCCGTAGCAGACGGAGTTGGCGGGCTAGACCTTGGCGAAGTCGCATCCGCGACGGCGATCTCCGTGGTAACCGAAGAGTTCGCGGGGGCGCAGGCCGGAACGATGCTCATCAGCCTGTTGCCCCGGCTCATTCAACACGCAAATTCCGCAGTTCACGACCGGACCTTGGAACCGCAGTACCGCGGCAAGAGGATGGCTACGACTCTGGTAGCCTGCGCGCTGCGCTATGACCAGGCGGTGATCTCACACGTAGGCGACTCGCGGTGCTACCTGGTACGGAATGGACAGGCGCGGCAGATCACCCACGATCATACGCTAGTAAACGAACAGAAAAAGATGGGCCTGATCTCCGACGGCGAGATCAAGGACTCGGATGCGCGTCACGTGCTGATTCGGTCGCTGGGGCCGGAGATGTTCGTTTCACCGGATACGACGGCGGTCACCCTGCAACCGGGCGATGTGCTGGTTCTGTGCACCGACGGACTGCACGACGAGATGAGCAACGCCGCGATTGCGGAGATCGCCGGACAAAAGAAGAGCGTCGACGAGATCGCTCGCGAACTGGTGGCGCGGGCCGTGGAAATCGATGGCGGCGACAATACAACAGCACAGGTAATCCGGGTGCGGTCTGTCGAGCAGATGGGGATGTACCGGGGCCGGCCGTACCGGCTGCCTTCCTGAAGCCGATAATGTCTTAAATACTTACAGAATCCTTAGCCCGGCTGTGTCCCGCGCAGATAAAGTAGAAAGAAGTCACCTTGCGGAGCATATTGCCCGATGGGATTTTACGACGGCCTTGAAGCCGGGACTCTGGTCGATTCCTACCGGATCGAAGCGCCGGTGGCGCGCAGCGGCATGGCGTCGATCTTTCGCGCCACTGACACGCGCGACAACCGCACCGTTGCGCTCAAGATTCCGCATCCGGATCTGGAGGCCGATCCGATTCTTTTCGACCGGTTCCAGCGCGAGGCGGGAATCGGGGAGAAGCTCGATCATCCGAAGGTGATGCGTGTTTATGGCGGTGAGAAGCGGTCGCGCATTTACATGGTGATGGAGTGGTGCGAAGGGCGGCTGCTGCGCACCATCCTGGACGAAGGCCGGATCTCGCAGGAGCGCGCGATTCGCATCGCGGTTGGCGTGCTGGATGCGCTCGAGTATATTCACGCGAATGGCGTGGTGCACCGTGACCTGAAGCCTGAAAACATCATGGTGGACGAAAACGACAACATCAAGCTGATCGATTTCGGCATCGCCAGTGATGCGGCAGCGCGGCGGCTTACTTACGCGAATTTCACGGCAACGCTGGGCACGCCGAATTACATCTCGCCGGAGCAGGTGAAGGGTAAGCGCGGCGACGGGCGGTCGGACGTCTACTCGATGGGGGTGATCCTGTACGAGATGCTGACCGGTAAGCTGCCCTTTTCCGGTCCCACGCCCATGGCAGCGATGAATGACCGTTTGCTGAATTATCCCGTGCCTCCGAGGGTGGTCGATCCCTCGATTTCGCCACAGTTGCAGGAGGTGCTGTACCGCGCTTTGGAACGGGACCCCAAAAACCGCTACGCAACGGCGCGCGAATTTATTCACGATCTCGAACACCTGGACGAGGTGGGCGTAGAAGACCGGCCCGAACTGACCAACTGGCAAAAGCGCAAATCGCACCTGTCGCGCAAGATCCTGTATTACGGCGGGCTGGCCCTCATTCCCGTTGTCGTACTGCTTTTGATGGTGCTCATCGCACATCACCGCTGATCTACGTTTCCTTGTATTTCCGTAACAAATCTTCACGGGATCCTTATACCGCTGGACCTAGGATTTCTGTGCATACTCAAAAATTCTATTCCCACCCCACGAAGGAGACTCATGGCAAAGTACAAACTGGAATACATCTGGCTTGACGGCAAAACACCTATTCCGGAGCTACGCGGTAAAACAACGATCAAGGAGTTTGCAGCGCCACCGGCGCTTGCCGATCTGCCCCTTTGGGGGTTCGACGGCAGTTCCACCATGCAGGCCGAAGGGAAAAGTTCGGACTGCATCCTGAAACCAGTGGCGTGTTATCCCGATGCCGGGCGCACAGGAAATTCGTACATCGTGCTGAGCGAAGTGATGCATCCCGACGGGACGCCGCACCCTTCCAATATGCGCGCCACCGCACCGGACGATCCGGATGTGTGGTTCGGCTTCGAGCAGGAGTACTTCCTCTATAAAGACGGCCGCCCGCTCGGCTTTCCGGAGCATGGTTATCCCGGCCCGCAGGGCCCCTATTATTGCGGCGTCGGCTACAAGTACATGGGCAACCTGGCCCGTACCATTGTCGACGAGCATCTGGATCTGTGCCTTGCTGCCGGCATCAACCACGAAGGTATCAACGCCGAAGTAGCCAAGGGCCAGTGGGAGTTCCAGATCTTCGGCAAGGGCTCGCACAAAGCCGCAGACGACTTGTGGACTGCGCGCTACCTGATGATGCGCCTCTGCGAAAAACACGACGTAGACGTGCAATGGCACTGCAAGCCGATCAAGGGCGACTGGAACGGCTCGGGCATGCACACCAACTTCTCCACCAAGTACCTGCGCGAAGTAGGCGGCAAGGAGTACTTCGAGGCCCTGATGGCGGCGTTTGACAAGAACAAGGCTGCGCACATCGCCGTCTACGGCCCGGACAATCACCTTCGCCTTACGGGCCACCACGAGACGCAGTCCATCGACAAGTTCAACTATGGGCTCTCCGACCGCGGTGCCTCGGTGCGTCTGCCCGTCAACTTTATCAAGCATGGCTACAAGGGTTACCTGGAAGATCGCCGTCCGAACTCCGAGGCCGATCCATACCAGATCGTCTCGCAGATCATCAAGACCGTCGAGGACGTACCGGTGCCAGAACTGGTTTAGTCTCGGTCTTTAAACAATCGCCGCTCAAAAGCGGCAAGCACGATGAACGGAAACCTATGGGCGAGCGGGAAGTGAGCAATCGCATCCCGCTTGCCCATGGCTTTTTGATTTTGATTGCTCACCCCGGGCGCCGGTGGTACATTCTGAGGGAAGATTTTCCAAGACTTTTCCCGCTGATCGAGATACATACCTGCGGCGCAGTGTGATTTTCTCGCGGCGTCGCACGCCGAGCTGAGATTGCTCAAACCGACATCCGACGCCGATGAGATGAACCCGGGTCGCGGCCGGCGAAGTTCCGCGAAAAGCGCCTCAAATACCTGACCGGCGAGAACGAGTCGAGAAGCGAATCAAGGCAGTCTTCATGCTTTTCACAGATCCAGATTTCCCTTGAAACGCACCACCTTCTTGGCTCCGCGCCGGTCATCACCACAAGTCGTCGTACGCAACCAACGACCGAAAGGAGAAGGGACGATGCCGCGCACTGCCGATGATGTGAAGAAGCTTGCCAAAGATGCTGGTGTCAAAATCGTCGATCTGCGATTTATCGACCTCCCAGGTATGTGGCAGCATTTTTCGATTCCCGTAGAAGACCTTGAGGACGACTTGTTCACCGACGGCATCGGCTTCGATGGGTCGAGCATCCGCGGGTTCCAGCATATTCACGAAAGCGACATGTTGCTCATTGCGGATGCTGAGACAGCGGTCGTGGACCCGGTTCTCTCGGTTCCCACTCTCGACATCATCTGCGATGTGGTGGACCCCATCAGCCGCAAGTCCTACTCGCGCGACCCGCGCCACGTAGCGAAGAAGGCCGAAGCGTATCTCAAAAGCTCGGGCATCGCTGATATCAGCTACTGGGGACCCGAGGCGGAGTTCTATCTCTTCGACAGCGTGCGCTACGACCAGAACGCGCACTCCGGTTACTACTACGTTGATTCGCGCGAGGGCGTGTGGAACACCGGCCGCGAGGAAAGTCCCAACCTCGGCTACAAGATCCGCCACAAGGAAGGCTACTTCCCTGTTCCGCCCTCGGATCAACTTCAGGATGTGCGTTCCGAGATTCTGCTGGCGCTGAAAGACGTAGGCATCAAGGTGGAAGTGCAGCACCACGAAGTCGGCACCGCAGGCCAGGCCGAAATCGACATGCGCTTTGGCCCGCTTGTCAAAATGGCGGACAACCTGCTCTGGTACAAGTACGTCATTCGCATGATTGCGAAGAAACACGGCATGACTGCGACGTTCATGCCCAAGCCGCTCTTTGGCGACAACGGCTCCGGCATGCATGTGCATCAGAGCTTGTGGAAAGGCGACACGAACATCTTCTATGACGCCACGGGCTATGCCCTGCTGAGTCAGACCGCGAAGTATTACATCGGCGGGTTGCTCAAGCACGCGCCGGCCCTGCTGGCCATCGCCGCGCCGACGACGAACTCTTATCGCCGGCTGGTGCCCGGCTACGAGGCACCTGTTAATCTGGCGTACTCGCAGCGTAACCGCTCGGCAGCCTGCCGCATTCCCGTCTACTCCACCAGCCCCAAGGCCAAGCGCATCGAATTCCGCTGTCCCGATCCCTCAACGAACCCCTATCTCTGCTTCCCGGCGCTGCTCATGGCCGGCCTCGACGGCATCAAGAACAAGATCGATCCGGGCGATCCGCTCGACAAGGATCTCTACGAGCTCGGCCCCGAGGAGGCGGCCAAGATCAAAAGCACACCCGGCTCGCTCGGTGAAGTGCTCGATGCGCTCGAGAAGGACCACGCCTTCCTGCTCGAGGGTGGAGTCTTCACACCCGACCTGATCGAGACGTGGATCAGCTATAAGCGGGAACGTGAGTTGGCGCCCGTGAACCTGCGCCCGGTGCCGTACGAATTCTTCCTGTACTACGACCTGTGATAGCCGCGCTTCGCGAGAAGCTTCGATCACTGCGCGCTCCGGGCGGAGGGATGGCGCAATTTCGCCAACTTGACCGGGAGACCTGTTGGCCCCCGCCCGGATACCAGCTCCCTCTCAGCAGTCCGCGGATGTTCCATCCTGCTGCCTTGTCAAGGTCCTGCAGGGGGATCGCCCAGGGATCGATCATTTAAAATCTGAATCCAGGCAGGTGCTTCGCGGATTCGAGGCTCGGGGAGTAGTTTGCCTAGAGCGGTTCCACAGTTGATGTGCCCTTGCCGAAGCCGCGGAAGGTGGCATTTTCTTGAGGAAAATGCCACTTTGCAGCAGTGGCTTCGGGATATAGCAACTGTGAAACCGCTGTAGTTGTGCCGCCGGTTTATGGTTCCGTCGCCCCTGAGTCGCGATATGCAACCGTAGTTTTAACTTGAACGCCCTGGCGTGCGCCGCGGCGAACGACCTGCTGCTTCAGCAAAATCACATCTTGCCTCTCAAAAGGAGATTCATGTCCACGGAGTATCGCAATTTTCTCGCGCTCTCGTATGACGAGCTGGAAGAAAAGAACCTGGAAGCCAAAGCCGACCGCATGAACCGGGTTGCGGCCGATGAGATCAAAGAGAAGCGGTTGAAGTATCTTACGGACGAGAAGGGGATTAAGGCGGTTTCGGTGCTCTTTTCCGATCTGGAAGGCCGTCTGCACCTGCTCGACTACGACAAGAAGTTCCTGCTCGGCGCACACGAGAATCTGACTTTTGACGGATCGTCGATCCGCGGATTTACCGCACAGAAAGAGAGCGACCTTCGCCTCGGCGTCGACTGGGGCGCTTTCTACTGGGTGCCGGCCGACGTGTTCGGCAACGGCAAAGTGCTGGTCTTCGGCACCGTCATCGATAAGGACGGCAGCCTTTATTCCGGAGACATGCGCGGCGTGCTGAAGAACTACTCTGACAAGCTGTACAAAGAGAAAAAGTACACGCTGAACGCCGCCAATGAGATCGAGGGCTTCCTCTTCGCGGGCAGGGATGCGGAGAAGCGGTATCACGAGACCGGCAAGTTCGAATTCGTCAACTCTGGCGGTTACTATCATGTCCTCCCGCTGGATCCTCTGCGCCAGTTCATCGATACAGCAGCGGAAGTGCAGCGCGCGATGGGCTTCCAGAACGAAAAGGACCACCCGGAGGTGGCGCCCAGCCAGTTTGAGATCAACTACGGTTACGGCGAAGTGGTGGCTGCGGCGGACCAGATCCAGCTCTACAAGCTGCTGACCCGCCAGATTGCCAACAACATGGGCTGCACGGTGAGTTTCCTGCCCAAGCCGGTCGTTGGCGTGAACGGCAGCGGCATGCACACCAACGTGTCGATCTCGCAGGGCAAGACCAACCTGTTCTGGGACCCCAAGGGCCAGGAGATGCTGTCGGCCTTCGGCTGGGAGTTCATCGACCGCATTCTGACGCACGCGCTCGACATCTGTCTGATCCTGAATCCGAGCGTGAATGCATATCGCCGGCTCGATCCACACTTCGAAGCGCCGAACCAGATCAAGGCCTCGCCGACGGACCGCGGTTCGATGGTGCGCGTGCCCATCGGCAACTCGCGCTCGATGCGCGTGGAGGTGCGCTCGGTCGCACCTGACGCAAATCCTTACCTAACGCTCTACTCGATCTTCAAGACCGGCATCGACGGCACAACGGCGACGATCGATAACCTGCGCCAGGCGCAGCGCTATCTGCCCGACCACATCCAACAGGCGATTGAAGACTTCAAGGCATCGAATTGGATTGCGGAGATACTGGGGGCCGATGTGCAGAGCCGGTTCGTCGATCTGAAGCAGGCGGCTGCGAACCGCTCACCACGCGACCTGGGCACGTTCGTGAAGGGCTCCGAGGTACAGTACCACCACGAGGTCTATAACCAGTCGCTCTGGAACCTGTTCTAAGAGCAGTTTCTGCCAGACAACGAAGCCCGGCCTTCAGCCGAAGGCTGGGCTTTGCTGATAAAGCTTCTCACCTTCCCGAGTCTCCATGGAGATCTGGCGCATCCTTGTCCCGTGCCGGATTCAGTCCCTAAGAACTAAGCCTGGTCTCTTGAACTGACTGAAATTGCGGATACAAGTCCGCATCAGGGCTTCATTTACGCCCCAACGCCAAGCGGGAACTGTGTCGGGCTGAACCTTCCAGCTTATGAAATAGTCTTCTATTCCTGCATCAAGTTTCGCTCCATGTTTTGAGCGGACCACATATCCATATTCTTATTCTTCTGCATCCTACTACTCGGTTCCTCGTGCGGGAGGCGCCATAGATTGCAAACGACGATGCGTCCAGAGCTCGACGCGGTCGCCGCTATGCGATGTGTCTACGGGTTTCCTGACGGAGGATTATCGGCCTCAATTCCCAAGTTGCCTGGTTATTCATAAATGTGGCGTCGGGTTTACCGGCGTTAAAAAAACTTTGGCGTAAACTTCGATGCGCATTGCTCTCGTTTCTGCGTTTCCACCAAGCCGGCATCATCTGAGCGAATACGGCTTCCACTTGGCCGATGAGCTTCGTCGCCGGCAACTCGACTTCGTCGTCCTGGCCGACGAGCTTGCGTCTGAACAGCCCGAGCTGCCAGGATTCGTCGTCCGCCGCTGCTGGCGCGTCGGCGCCCTGAATAACGTGCCGCGCGTGTTGTCGGCAATCCGCCAGAGCCAGCCCGACCTTGTCTGGTTCAACCTGGTTTACTCGTCTTTTGGCGCCAACCCAGTAGCCGCATTTGCCGGCCTCTGCGCGCCAGCTTTGTCGCGAGCGTCCGGGCTCCGCACGCACGTCACGCTTCATCACTTGATGGAAAACTGTAACCTGCGCCACGCGGACATCAATTTTCCCCGCCTCTACCATTTTGCCGGCTCGATCGCGACTCGTATTCTGTTGCGTGCCGACTCGGTGTCGGTTCTGCTGGAGCGGTATCGGCGCGTGCTGCGGCAGCGGTACGGTGCAACCAATATCGGCGTTCGCCCGCATGGCACACTCGGCACCCCATATCCGCCGGATCCTGGTCTGCGTCCTGCAACCGAGTTCCGTATGCTGGCTCTCGGCAAGTGGGGCCGTTACAAGCGTCTCGAAGTGCTATTCGAGGCGCTTCCAGCGGTGCTCGATGCGGTTCCACACGCCACGCTGCTCATCGCCGGATGCGATCACCCCAATCGCGCCGGCTATCTGGCCCAGCTCCAGCAAAAATGGGGCGCACATCCGCGCGTCAGGTTTCTCGGTTATCTCGAGGAGGACGAATTCGAAGACGTCTTCCGCTCGGCGCACGTCGCTGTGCTGCCTTATCTCTCATCGGGCGGCCCGAGCGGTGTTGCGCATATCGCCGCCCGATTCGCCTTGCCAATTGTGGCCGCCAGTATCGACGACCTGGTGCGCCTGGCCGATGAGGAAGGCCTCGCGTTGGACACTTTCGATCCAGAGAACTCCGCTGAGTTGGCTGCGCGCCTGATTTCGCTTGCTCAGGATTCGGGCCGCCGCGAACGCATGGCCGAGCAGAATTATCGGGTTGCCTTGAATACGACGATGCCGCGCATCGTTGCGTCCTATCTGGCCGAATTCGCGCGGCTGCTCGGTGAACAGCCGCAGATCCCCGTCACACCGGAACGTGAGGTGACTACAGCATGATCGCGTCCCGTGGCCATTTGCGTCACCCGCACGCACGGCGGCCCGATCTCGCCGTGACCGGCATCGGCTCATCTGCGGGCCGATACGCCGAGAAGCAGACAGGCCCGTTAGCCTGCTTTGAGATTCGCCGCTTGACGATTGCACTTCTTAGGAGGATCCATGCCCCCATGCCGCTGCAGCTTTGTGATTCCCGCCTACAACGAAGCGCGCCGACTTCCCGGCACGCTCGCCGCGATTGCCAAGCTCGCAGCTTCACGCCGGATCAGATGCGAAATTATCATCGCTGATGACGGTTCCACGGACTCCACTGTCGACGTTGCACGCCGTTTTCATGCGCGCTACTGCCGGGTCCGCATTCTCCACCTCTCGCATCGCGGCAAGGGATTCGCAATCCGCCATGGTGTCTATATTGCACGGGGTGAGATCATTATTCTCTGCGACGCCGATCTGCATGAGTCGGTCAACGAAGTCCTCTATCTCGAAGCAGCTTTGCGCCGAGGCGCTGACATTGCCATCGGGTCGCGCTGGTCGAATCGACTCGACGGCCTTCGCAACCGGCCACTCTACCGCTCCGTGTTCAGCCGCCTGTTCAACCTGCTTACCACCTGTATCCTGAGGCTGCGCTTCAGAGACACGCAATGCGGGCTGAAAGCGCTGAGCCGCAGCGCTGCTGCGCAGGTCTTCCCTTTGCTTCGACTCAACGGATGGGGCTACGATACCGAATTGATTCACGTTGCTCTTTCGCGCGATCTGCGCGTAGAGGAAGTGGATCTGCGGCTCGTCCACGATTATCGCGACTCCCACTTCCGTCCCCTCGCCGACGGTTGGTTTACTTTCCTTGAGCTGTTCAAGATTCGCTGGAACGACTTCCAGGGCGTCTACGAGCCGCTCAACACCGAGCCCACGGCCACGCTTGACAGCGTTGCTTCTCCCGCCGTGCCTGCTTCTAACGCCCACAAGAACGTGGCGTGAGCCAACTCAATCGCAAGTTTGCCGAATGATCCCGTGATTCGCGTGCTGGATACCCCAAGCCTCAATCGGGGCCGCGGGCTCTACGCCAACCCACCCGTCGTCACCACCTCGATCTCTTCCGTCAGCGCTTCGGCGGCATCGATGCATTCCGCCCGGCTCACGTCGCGATGTGTCACGATGCGAATCGCATCGGGACCGAAGGCGCTGACAAGCACGCCGCGCGCTTTGAGCCGTGAGGCGAGCTCTGGCGCGCCAAAGCCGGCGGTGAGCCGGAAGATCACGATGTTTGTTTCCACGCGATCCAGGTCCAGGGAAACGCCGGGCGTATAGGCCAGCGCCTCGGCCAAAAGCCGCGCGTTGGCGTGATCTTCCTGCAGGCGCTTCGGGCCGTCTTCGAGCGCGACGAGACCGGCTGCAGCGAGCACGCCGACCTGCCGCATGCCGCCGCCCAGCGCCTTGCGAAAAATGCGCGCACAGGCCATCTGCTGCTCAGAGCCAACGAGCATGGAACCGACCGGTGCACCGAGGCCCTTCGAGAGACAAAACATCACAGTGTCGAAGCCGCGGGTGAGCGTGAGCACATCGACGCCGAGCGCAACCGCCGCATTAAAGATGCGCGCGCCATCAAGATGCGTGGGGAGTTTCCGCTCCTTTGCTTTGTTCCAGATCTCTTCCATGACGGCGAGCGGGATGATCCGCCCGCCGGCAAGATTTGCTGTGTTCTCAATCTCGATGAGGCCGGTTGCCGCGCGGAAGTTTCCGATGGGTTGGATGGCAGGCTCGATGTGTTTCCAAGTGAGGATGCCACCCTCGGCGGGAACGGCTCGAATCAGGCAGCCGGAAAAGACCGCGGTAGTAGCCATCTCCCAATCCAGAACGTGGGCGCGCGACTCGGCGATGACTTCCTGGCCCGGCTGCGTGTGCAGCCGGATGGCGATCTGATTACCCATGGTGCCGGTGGGTACAAAGAGAGCCGCTTCGCGGCCAAAGACAGCGGCGGCGCGCCGCTCGAGGAGGTTGACGGTTGGGTCCTCGCCATAGACGTCGTCGCCCACCTCGGCAGCGGCCATGGCGGCGCGCATCGCGGGCGTAGGGCGTGTGACGGTGTCGGAGCGAAGATCGATGATTTCAGGCAAGGATTCTGAACCTTTCGTTTTCTGCAAGGCGCGCAAAAAGCTGCGCGGCTAAAGCTCGTTGAGATTTACCCCGCCCACGCAAAGCTTCGACGGGGTACCTGTACTCGCACCACCGACGGCTGTGTATTCCCGCCCTTTCGCCAGGAAAAAAGCGAAAGGACGGGGCACGGAGAGTCTTTCCCTGTTCCCTGTTCCCTGTTCCCTAGTCCCTAGTTGTTTAGTCCCTGCCTTTAAGGTATCTTCGCCATCGGCAGTTCCATCACCGGCGTGCGCTGGCCGTTCTTGACAGCGTAGGCCCAGAGGCCATGAAAATTGGCGCGGATGCCGGGCTGCGCTTTGAGGAATGCGGTCATCACGGCGGTTGCCTCGGTGCGCAGCGCAGCCGGATCCGTGACGCCGGTGGATTCATAGGCTACGCCCAAGTCCGCCTCGTGCAGCGAGGCGTCGAGATTCACGCCATCGATCTTCCAGGTGCGGTCGCCGTCGGGAAGCGAAAGGGGCAGTGCGGTGTGCGGTGAAGGCTCAATCTGCGCCTGCTCCTGGCGCAGCTTTTCCAGATTCGGCGAAGAGAGAAAATCCAAGGGAAGCGACAGATAGGCGGCCGTGTCGTAGCTATACCAGGCGCTCCAGGGATCGACCTTGGCCAGCGATCGGGCGTGTCTCCAGTACCAGTCGCCGTCATGGCCATCGAGGGCGCCGGGACGCACCGAAAGCCCGGCCAGCAGCCAGGACGAGGAGGGCTGGTCCCAGGCGAGGATGATACCGAGCTGCCCAGCGAGCGGTGCACTCAAGGCGTCAGCCAGCAGCACAGCGTAGCGGCCGGGCGGCAGGTTGTGCATCGAGATGGTGATGTTCATCGAGCCGCTCGCGTTGGCGCAAAAGAATTGCGTGTCCGCAGAGGCGGCTTGGCTGGAGGCGTCGAGCAGAAAAGCGTCGCGGAACTGCACATGCCCGCCGCTGGTGAGCGGCGCGGCCTGCTCCACGGCGGCGCGGATGCCGTCCCAGGAAGAGGTCTCGGCCGGCAGAAGAGCCGCTTTCACTGTGGCTGTGTCGCCGCTGGCGATGGCATCTGAGAGCCGGGCTCCAGCGGCTGCGAGCGCATTCCGGTCTTGCAGCGACATCTCATCCTGCATCGTGCAGGTAGCGGCAAAACCCATTATGGGAACCGCCAGCAAAACCGCGGCGGCAAAGACGTTTCGACAGAAACGCATCTCGGCAGATATCCTCTCACTGCTTAGACGCTGATTGTGAGCGTCCAACGGTCACTGCTAGTCTAGTACAGTGAGGTTGCCTGAAGGCCCATGTGTAAGCTGCTTTCAGGCCCTGGGAGCCGACCGTGATGCTGAGACACGCCCCAGCCCAAGCCCGAATTTCAGGGCGATGCTTTGGCCTGCATATGGCGGCGCAGGCTGGAGGCGCAGCGGTCCTGGGTGCACTGCTGCTTCCTGCGGCGGGAATATGCGCGCCACAGACGTCGTCTCCAGCCACGACGGCGACACCTCCGGTACACTCGCATCTCCGCTCGAGGGCAAAGCCCGGGCCGGCGGTGCCGGCTTCTCAAGCCATGGCCGCCGCGCCCGCACCACCGCCAGCACCGCCTCCACCGGATTGGCCGGCCAATGATAAACCGGTTCCCGCCACCGTTATGTGGGACAGCCATGGACTGCGCATTGACGCGGCGAACTCGAGCCTGGAGCAGATTCTGAACGACGTTTCTACCGACACGGGGGCCAAGGTAGAGGGGATGCAGTCCGACGAGCGCATCTTCGGCACATACGGTCCGGGTCCGGCCAATGAGGTGCTTTCGCAGCTCCTCAACGGTTCGGGTTACAACGTGCTCATGGTCGGCGACCAGGGCGAAGGAACGCCGCGGCAAATTGTGCTGAGCGCTCGCCCAACCGAAGCCGCTGCTCCAGTGCGCAACAGCCGCGAGACGGGCAA
>JASHVE010000428.1 GCA_030039675.1 Acidobacteriaceae bacterium
ACCGTAAGATACGGGAGATTCCATGCCGAATGCCCCTTTTAGAGCAGAATCCGAGTAACAGGGCCCTCCGCAAACGTTATGCGGCGTGGCATTTTCTTGAGGAAAAAGCCACTGGAAGGAGCCGGCTTCAGGTACAGCAACTCGGATTCTGCTATAGGCGTAAAACAAATCGATGCATGCATCCCGCAACTTTACGAAGGCATAGCGACAGCACAGACAGGGCTGCGCCGATGCGGGCCGCACGAACTTTCAACTTGCAATTAGGAAACCCTGGCACGGCATGGTGCCGGGTAGACGCGAAAAGGGAGACAGCCGAGTCTCACCTCTTGAAGCTATCTTACGCGAAATCGCGAACAGGCACAAGAGCCTTGCGCGCCGCGGATCGTTCAGGCCTCAGTGGGTGTATTGCTTTCTTCCGCCTGACCCACCGGGGACCAGCGGCTCTTGCGAAGGTCATCGTTGAGCAAAATAGCGTCGGCGATCTCCCGCATCGATTTACGCCGCTGCCGGCTCTCCCGCTGCATGGCCCGGTAAGCCGACTCCTCGTCCAGCCCGAAGTCGCGCTGCAGCACTCCCTTGGCGCGCTCGATGAGCTTGCGCGATTCCAGCCGGTCGGAGAGCTGCGTGTTTTCGGTCTCAAGCCTGGCGCGCTCCAGTTCCGCGCCCACCAGATAGCCGGCAGCAGTGAGCAGCCGCACCTCATGCTCGGTGTGATAGTAAGGCTTGCGATGCTGCAGGTTGATGACCCCGATCAGCTTGCTGCGGCAAAGAATGGGTACAGAAAGAAATGCTTCGAAGGTGTCTTCCGGCAGGTTCTTGAAGCGCTGAAAGCGCGGGTCTTTGAGCGCCTTCTCCGGGATGGCGACCGGCTCCCGGTGCCATCCGACCCACCCGGTGATGCCCTGGCCCAGCCAGATGCCGAGATGATCGACGAGATCGGAATGCGGGTTTTTTGAAGCGCGAAGAACCAGTTGATTGTCTTCGAGCATGTATACAAAGCAGGAGTCGCATTGAATGAGCGAGCAGGCAAAGTCAACGATGCGGTTCAGCACCGTGTGCAATGGATCGGATGCGGCCATGCGGCTGCCGATCTCGTGCAGGAAATCGACCCCGGAGAGTTCTGACCGTGCCGCCTGGGCAGCCGCGAAATCGCCGCTCAGCAGCGGGCTGATCGGCCTAGCGGCACTGCCCGAAACGTGGAGCGATGCGGCCGCACGCTTCTGCTTCAGAAGCACCTCCGAGTTCTCGGCGATTTCCTTGATGAGAAATCCCATCTTCGATTGCGTCGGCTCGAAGTCCGGCGCGAGCCGGTACATGGAGAGGCCTTCGGTAGTACTGGGGCCGATGGAGCCGATCACCGTAGAGCGAAAGCCCTCGTAGAGCGAGTCAGTATAGCCCATGCGTTCGGCCATCAGGAACAGATGGGCCACCTGGCCCGCATTCATGAACAGCACGACATCGACATGCCCATGCGCCAGCGCGATGACCGCTTCACGCAGCGGCTGCGTATCCTCAGGCAGAGCCCATTGGTAAACGAGAAGCCGCGTAATGGAGACGCTTTTCTCCGCAAGCGCGGTCAGCAGTTCGGGGTTAGAGGTGCCGTACTCCTGCACCGCGATATTCATGCCTGTGAGCGCGTCTCCAAATTTCTCCTCCATGGCCTGCATCAGAACGCGCCATGTAAACGGCTCAGGCGCAACCACTGTAATGGGAATGCTGAACTCGCGCAACGCACTCGAGGACTTCGGACCGCGCGCCGCAATCTTCACCGTGCGCAGCGCGGCCAGAAACTGCTCGCGGTCCATGTACTCCGAAACTGTCTTGATCAGCGAGCGCACACCAACGCCCGTCGTGAAGATCACCAGGTCGAAGGCGCCGGCGATGAGTCCCTGAGCAAATTCAAGCACCGGACCATCGCTGCTCATCCCGATCTCCCGCATCGCGGGAGCGGTCAGGGGCTCGCCACCATAGGTGCGAATCAGTTTCGCAGATTCCACGGCACGGCGCGACTCGAGGCTGAGAACACGAATGCCCTGGAGGTTCGCCGCCATCCTCATGATTCTCCGCGAATTCAAAGTAGTCAGGTGGCTGAAAACGCTGCATCCAATCTCACTTCACCGAGTTTGCTGCGGTCTGCAACCAGCCGAATTGAGGCTATCTTAGCACCCACGAAATAAGGAACCCGTGATGGAGTCACCCAGTCGTTTTCGATGCCGCTTGCATCACGCGCGATTTTTCGTTATGCTCTAACGCAGTCACCCCGAGCGGAGCGGGCTCCTGGAGCCTGCATCGTTCTTGTGCCGGCTCCGCATGCCGGCCGCGCCCCAAGGAGTGGGTGAGCATCAGTTGGCTCCGCGAAGAGCCCGGCCCAGCAGCCGCGTCCTTTTGAAGCACATTTTCATTTTGCGCCCCGCGCATACATGCGCGCCGCGTCGGTGTGATCGTGTGCTCGTTTTCTCTTCGCAACCGATCTCTATTCTGCGAACGATCCCGAGTTCGCGAATAAGGAGCCACACTTGGAATTGCCCCTGCTCGCACGAGTTCAGGAAGGCGACAGCGCCTTCCATCTCACCACCGCTTCTGACGCCGGCGCCCTGACGCTGACCGAAATGCCTGCGGGTTCGTTTTGTGCAACGGGCCCGCGGGATCGCTTGCCGCACGCCCCCAGGCCGGGAGAGCAATACCGGTTTCACTTCGACATGACCAGGTGCATCGGCTGCAAGTGCTGCGTGGTGGCGTGCAACGAGCAGAACGGCAACCCCGCAGACATTCTCTGGCGGCGCGTGGGAGAGATTGAAGGCGGCGCGTATCCGCACACGCATCGCCACTATCTTTCGATGGGCTGCAATCACTGCCTCGAGCCCACGTGCATGACCGGCTGCCCAGTGGACGCCTACAGCAAGGACGGCCTCACAGGAATTGTGCGTCACAGCGCGGAGGCCTGCATTGGCTGCCAGTACTGCACGTGGAATTGCTCCTACGGGGTGCCGCAGTACAATCCCGAGCGCGGCGTGGTGGGCAAGTGCGACATGTGTTATGGACGGCTCACGCGCGGCCAGGAGCCGGCCTGCGCAGCCGCGTGCCCTGAAGACGCCATCCGCATCGAGGTAGTGCAAGTGGACGAGTGGCGCAAGCAATACCATGCTACAGCCAATTCTCCAGGTATGCCTTCGGCCGACGACAGCATCTCTACAACGCGCATCACGCTGCCGGAGAAGCTTCCGGGCGATGTGCGCAAGGTGGACCTCACTCATCTTCGGCCGGAGCATGCGCACTGGCCGCTGATCCTGATGACCGTGCTCACGCAACTCTCGGCCGGCGCCTTCACCGCCATCTGGATGCTGCAGGCCTTCGGCGCGCAGACGCATCGCTCCGCCGCGCTGGTCGCGCTGGTGGTGGCGGCGCTCGCGCTTTCCGCTTCTACGTTGCATCTGGGCCGTCCGATCTACGCCATACGCGCGCTAAAGATGTGGCGCCGTTCGTGGCTTAGCCGCGAAGTGCTGCTCTTCACTCTGTTCGCCCACGCCGCTGCGGCGTACTCCATGGCTCTCTGGCTCGGCCTGCGCAGCACAGTTGTGCTTGGAGCGCTCACTGCGATTCTGGGATTATGCGGGGTAGGCGCCAGCGCAAGGCTGTATCTTGCGCCCGGACGTCCAGCCTGGAACTCTCCGCTTACGATTGTCGAGTTTCTGGGTACGATGGCGCTGCTCGGAGCCTGCGGCGCCAATGTGCTCACGCATGCTGCTACAGGTGCGCGCTACGCCGTCCTCTGCGCCTTCAGTCTTACTCTCGTCATTGCAGGAATCAAGCTCGTGTGGCTTGCCCGCTCGCGGGTGCATGAGCTGCACGGCGTGTGGCAGCTGCTCACCACCGTCTTTTCAAACCATCTCGCCGTGCGCTTCATGCTGCCATGCGTCGGCATTGCGCTCCTTCCCTTCGTACAATCCGTGTGGGTGAGCATTGCGACTGTGCTGCTGGTACTCGCCGGCGAATTCACGAGCCGCTATCTTTTCTTTGTCACCGTGGTTCCCACCAATATGGCCAGCGAATATCTTGTGCAGGAGGCGGCATGAAGCTGCTCCGCTGGCTGGCGCACAAAAGCGGCCTCGACATCCGTTCTTCAAAGTACAGCTACGGGCTCGATCCCGTGCTTGGCTTCACCTCCGCGCGCAAACATGCTGAGCGCTGGGTGAACAGCACCTGTGGCTACTGCTCCGTAGGCTGCGGCATGCAGCTCGGCGTAAAGGACGGTCGTGTGGTGAGCGTGCGCGGAAACCCGCATCATCCGGTAAACCGGGGCAAGCTCTGCCCCAAGGGATTGGCTGAGCATTACGCCATCGACGCGGAGGGCCGCGCCCGCTATCCGCTGCTGCGCAACGACGGGCAGCTCACGCGCGTGAGCTGGGATGAAGCGCTCGATACCATGGTTAACCGCTTTCGCGCCGTGCAGCGCAAATACGGGCCCGAGTCACTCGGCGTTATCAGCACCGGCCAGCTCGTCACCGAGGAATTTTATACCCTGGGCAAGCTGGTGCAGCTTGGCTTGGGCACACGCAATTACGACGGCAATACCACGTTGTGCATGTCCACGGCCGTAGCCGGATACAAGCGTTCATTTGGAAGTGACGGCCCGCCCGGCGCGTACGAAGATCTCGAACGCGCCGATGTCATTTTGCTCATCGGGGCAAACGTTGCGGAAAACCATCCCATCCTTTGCACGCGGCTCGAAGAGAACAGATCCAAAACACTCATCGTCGCCGATCCACGCGTAACCAAGACCGCGATGATGGCCGACATCTACCTGCCGGTCAAGCCGCGCTCCGATCTCGCGCTGCTCAACGCCATGCTGCGTATCGTCGTCGAAGAGGAGCTTTACGACAAAGACTTTGTTGCGGCGCACACTACAGGCTTTGAGGAGCTGCGCGCTTCGCTTGCGCCCTGCACGCTCGAATACGCCGCGCGGATCACGGGGCTCGATGCCGCGCTGATCCGCAAAATTGCTCTGCTCTACGCCCATGCAAAGGCCGCGTTCATCGGCTGGACGATGGGCGTGAACCACAGCACCAAGGGCACGGAGACTGTGAACGCCATCAATAACCTTGCCCTGCTGACGCGCAACATCGGCCGCCCCGGAGCCGCGCCCTTCTCCATTACCGGGCAGTGCAATGCCATGGGCACGCGCGAGGCCGGCTTCACCTCCGGCATTCCCGGCTACCGCAAATTTGAGGATGAGAACGATCGCGAAGAGATTGCGCGGCTGTGGAATGTGCCGGTCGGGCGCATTCCTACGCAGCGCGGCCTCGCGTATCCCGACATTATCGAAGGCGCGGTTGCGGGAAAAATCCGCGCGCTCTGGATCCTCGGCACCAATCCGCTGGTCTCTTTCCCTAACATAGACGTGCTCAAACATGCGCTGGGCAACCTGGATTTTCTCGTGGTGCAGGATGGATTTCATCCCACTCCGACGACCGAACTGGCAGATCTGGTGCTGCCCGCAGCCATCTGGGGTGAAAAGGAAGGCACTTATACGAACTCCGAACGCCGCGTGAGCAAGGTGAATGCTGCGGTTGCGCCGCCCGGCGAAGCCCGAACCGACTTCGACATCTTTCTGGCGATCGCCGAGCGGTTAAGCTGCAAGCAAGAGCTCTTTCCAGGCTGGCGCGAACCGCGCGATGCATTCGACGAATGGTGCCGTGTCTCTGCCGGCCGCCTTTGCGATTACTCGGGGATGAGCTACGCGCAGCTCAAGTCTTCGAGCGGCATTCAATGGCCTTTTCCGCAAGGCTCGTCTTCATCTGCCCCCGCCACACACAGGCTCTACAGCGACGGCATCTTTCAGACCGAGGACGGCCGTGCACGACTGCTCGCGACACAGTGGACGCCATTTCCCGAACAGCCTAACGCAGAGTTCCCACTGATTCTCAACACTGGCCGCACGGTGGAGCACTGGCACACGCGCACCAAGACGGGCGCCATCTCCATTCTGCAGCGCATGTCACCGCGCGCATGGCTGGAGATGAATCCCCAGGACGCCGCGCGGCTCAACCTGCAGGCGCGCGATCGCGTCGAGGTGATCTCCGCCCGCGGCCGCGTCAGCAGGGTCGAGTTACGCGTTACGGAAATCGTCGGTCCAGGGCAGGTCTTTCTGCCCTTTCACTTTGCGGAGACCAACGCCAATCAGATTACGCAAAGCGCGTTCGATCCCATTTCGCGCGAACCAAACTACAAGCAATGCGCCGTGCGTGTCGAAAGGTCGCCCAGCAGTTCCCCACAACCGCATCGCACTTCGTCACGGCATCGCAATGCAAAAGGAGGAAGCTCGTGAGTCAGTTCGCTCTTATCTCGCGGGTTCTGTGAAGCTCGCCGCACAATCTCATTCTCCGGTTGTTTCATTCATCGCCATCGAAAGCAAAGGAGCCTTTCTCGCATGGATAGAAAATCGTTTCTTGCCAGCGGCCATTTGCCAACGCTCATCTCCGCATTTCTCTACTTTGACGTGAGCTTTATGGTCTGGGTGCTCTTCGGCCCGGTGACGCCGTTCATCGCCGACCAGATGCACCTCTCCGCGACACAAAAAGGCCTTCTGACCGCCATTCCCCTGCTCGGCGGTTCTTTCTTCCGGCCTATTCTCGGGCTGCTGGCGGACCGCATCGGCGGACGGCGCGCAGGCCTCGTGGGCCTCGTGCTCACGCTGATTCCTCTCGTTCTCGGCTGGCGTTACGCCACCGCGTTGTGGCAGTTCTATCTCATCGGATTTCTTCTCGGCGTGGCCGGAGCCAGCTTTGCTGTTGCTTTGCCGCTGGCCGGGCGCTGGTACTCATCGGAGCACCAGGGCCTTGCGATGGGCATTGCCGGCGCGGGCAATTCCGGCACTCTGATTGCTACTTTTTTCGCTCCGCGTCTGGCGCAGCATTTCGGCTGGCACATTGTCTTCGCTCTCGCTCTCCTTCCTATCACCCTGGTGCTGGCTGTCTTCTTCCTCTTTGCCCGCAACAGCCCGGCGAAAACCTCTCCCAAGCCGTGGCCGCAGTATGCACAGCTACTGGCGCAGGCCGATACATGGCGGCTCTGCTTTCTTTACAGCATCACCTTTGGCGGCTTTGTAGGGCTGGCTAGCTTTCTCGCCGTCTTCTTCCATGATCAATACCATCTAACCAAGGTGCAGGCAGGCGACTATGCGACCGTAGTGATTCTGTCGGGCAGCTTTCTGCGCCCGGTTGGCGGATGGATCGCCGACAAGGTCGGAGGCTACCGCTTCCTGTTGTGGTTGTTTGTAGGCGTCGCAATTTGCCTGCTGTTCATCAGCAGCCTGCCGCATGTCGCATTCGTCGTACTGACCCTCTTTCTGGCCATGGGTATGCTGGGCATGGGCAACGGCGCTGTTTTTCAGATCGCGCCGCAGCGTTTTCCTGCCGACATCGAACTCACTACCGGCATCGTGGGCGCGGCCGGTGGACTCGGCGGCTTTTTCCTTCCTTCCGCCATCGGCGCGCTCAAAGACCTGTCCGGCAGTTACGGTGCCGGTATTCTCTGCTTTGCGCTCCTGGTTCTCGCCGCTGCGTTTCTGCTGCTCGAATTCGGTGTCAAGTGGAGCTTTACATGGCCCCAGGCCGCGCTGCGCCGCACCATGGTCTTCAGCTACAGGAAGACTCGCCTGAAGCCCACGCAGGACGGCACGCTCCCGGGCGAGCTGCAGCCGGCTGAAGAATAACTCCGCCTCACCCGACTGATTGAGGCACAGAGTTTGCCGCGGCCCCGGTGCTTGAAAAGGGCAGCGCGCGGAATTCATTTGCATTTTTGCAATCATAAGGAGGCTTCGTGCGCAAATTTCATCTCATTCCCAGCTCCGTCTTCACCTTCCTGCTCGCCGCTGCAGCTCTCTGCCCGGCGCAATCATCCACCAGCTTGCCAGTCTCCGTCTCGATTTACGACCGCACGCGCGTCGACGCATGGCAGTGGTTCGCGGCCCCGCCTGAGACTGGCACTTACGGCTATGTTGAGTCGCTGCTGCGGGTGGGCGTTGCGCAACGCCTCCACCGCTGGGACTGGCAGCTTGAGGTCGCGCAGCCTTCAGTCCTCGATGTTCCGAACGACGCTGTTTCGCCGGTCACCGCGCAGGGGCAGCTTGGACTTGGCGGGACTTATTATGCTGCTAATACCAATACAGAGCCAGCCGCCGGATTTCTTAAACAGGGCGCCGTGCGGCTCGACGGAGAACGGACAGACTTGCGTTTTGGCCGCTTCGAATTCTTTGACGGCCAGGAGACGCAGCCACGGAACACGACCCTGGCATGGCTGCAGACCAACCGCATTGCGCAGAGGCTCATTGGCAACTTCGGCTTCTCCAATGCGCAGCGCAGCTTTGATGGACTCGACGCGCACTGGAGCGGAGCCGGCTGGAACCTCGCTGCCATGGCTGCCCGCGCCGATCAGGGCGTCTTCAATATGAACGGCAACCCCGAGCTGAATGTCGATCTTCAGTACCTTGCGGCCACGCGGTCCGACTTCAAGCAGCACGTGCTCTGGCGCGTCTTCGCTGCCGGCTATCACGACGGCCGCACCGGCGTGACCAAGACCGACAACCGCGCGCTGGCTGTGCGCTCGATGGATCACGAGAACATCCGCATCGGCACATACGGCGCCGACATGCTCGCTGCTATTCCCGCCGGCCCAGGGCAGTTCGATTTCCTGTTCTGGGGTGCGCTGCAAAACGGGAGCTGGGGTGAGCTCGGCCACAGGGCGAACGCAGCAGCTGTTGAAGGCGGCTACCAGCTTACGCACCTGCCCACCAACCCATGGCTGCGCGGCGGCTGGTTCCGCTCAAGCGGCGACAACAACACCACCGACGGCACACACAACACTTTCTTTCAGATGTTGCCCACGCCGCGCGTCTATGCCCGAGTGCCCTTCTTCAACCTGATGAACAACACCGACGAGTTTGTGCAATTGATGGACAAGCCTGTGAAGCAGCTCACCCTGCGCGCCGACCTGCACTGGCTCTCGCTCACCTCGTCGCACGACCTCTGGTACCAGGGCGGCGGCGCGTTCGACAACAAGGTATTTGGCTTCACGGGCCGCCCGGCAAACGGCGCGACCTCGCTGGCTTCGCTCGCCGACATAAGCACCGACTGGCAGACGGCGAAGAATGTAGCCGTGAACTTCTATTACTCTTACGCGCAAGGCAAAACCGTGGCCGCAGCTATCTATCCTACAGGCCGCAATCTGCAATACGGCTATGTCGAGCTTGTTTACCACTGGAGCTTGGATCAGAGAAAAAACTCAAATCAATAAGTATCCATAGCGAAAAGCCTTCCCAAATATGGAACCGACAGCTACGGGATGGCTGGAACCCAAAACCGCGTCCTTCCATAACTACCACAAACAGAAGATCGAGAGGAATCGGCCGCAGTAACTGGAGCCGCTCCTGTAGAATTTTTCCCGTGACCCTTTCCCGCGCCGATCTCGCCGCTGTGCTCGAAAAGACGGCGCTGCTCTCGACCCTCTCGTACGAGGAGTTGCAGATGCTCGCAACTCGCACCGTGCGGAAGCTCTTCGGCGCCGGCGAGCTGCTGTTTTCTGAAGGCGAGCCGTGCAACGGACTTCACATCATCGCGCGGGGCAAGGTACGCATCTTCAAGACGTCGGTGAATGGCCGGGAACAGGTGCTTGCAGTCAATGTTCCCGGCGAATCGGTCGCCGAACTGCCCGTTTTCGACGGTGGCCCCTATCCAGCTTCAGCCGTGGCCGTGGAAGACACAGAAATTGCGTTCATCTCGCGGCGAGATTTTCACGCTTATTGTGTGGAACACCCGGAGGTCCCTCTCAAGGTGCTTTCCGTAGTGGGCGCGCGCCTGAGGGGGCTCGTAGGCATTATCGAGGAACTATCTTTTACCACTATTCGCCATCGGCTGATCGCGTTGTTGGTAAAGCTGGCACAGACCGAAGGAAAAAAGACCGAGCACGGTGTCGAATTCCTGCTGCCTGCGACACATCAGGAGCTGGCCAATCAACTTGGAACAGTCCGGGAGTTGATATCGAGAAACCTGATGCGGCTCCAAGCCGAGGGACTTCTCGACGTCGATGCACGACAGATTGTCGTGCGGGACTTGAAGGGCCTTAGCGCGCTTCTTGAGTCTGCAACATAACCCACTAGGGCATTTTCGGAATACATATAGACTTTTTGAGAGCAGTGAAAGGTGGCTTCTTGAGGAAAACGCCACCTTGCAGCAGCGGTTTCGGGATACAGCAACTGTGAAACCGCTGTAACGAAATCCGGGAACAGCAGAGGCATCATAGATCGCACCATCAACCGACAATTGCCATCAGAGTCAAGCTGCGTACCGCATGGAATCGCGGTCATGCTGCAGTTATCTTGAGCTTCCTATCGCAGAGCAATCACCGCGGCATCACGACCAGAAATCTGAACTGTGATCTGCCCGTTATCGAGCCCCACCCTCTGATTACCCCAGATGTCCTCGCCGGCGCTGAAGCTCTCCGCTGCCTGTGAAAGCGTGATTTTGACTGTCCGAGACTCGCGCGCGGGGTTCGTGACCCAGAGATAGGCACCCCCTGCTCCTTGATGCAGGCGCGCCTGCACACTTACGTCATCGATTTTCACGGTCTGCCTGATCCCAGCCAGATCAAGAAATCCTGCAAAGAGATTCTTGGTTGCGGGATCGTGATGAAGTGAGTAGCCTGCTCCCGGGAAAGTGCCAATCAGGAGAGTCCGTCCCTGCCCGAATTTGTTTTGAACGGCAGCAATCATCCCATCCGCGTACTGACCAGCTTCTGTTCCGCCGTTCAGTTTGTAGGCCTGGCGAAAGTAGCGGCCATAGATCTTCGCGCCTTTCATTTGAAATGTAAGTTCGTCCGAGATGTCGGGCATGAACTCGACGTACGTCTCTTTGGCGCCAAATACTTCATCCAGCCCATAGTTCGGCTGCACCGTGCCCACATGGCCAAGATCGCCGAAATATCCCGGCAGCCCTTCGCTCACGAGTGTTCCGCCTTGTTCGACGTACCTGCGCAGCTTCTCTACCGTCTCTTGCTTCAGCATTACCGGGTAAGGAAGGTAGACCAGTTTGTACTCGCTGATGTCATCCAGCGCCACGAAGTCGGGCTGGATGTTCGAATCGAAAAACGCCTGATAGGCACCGCAGATCGACTGCGAGTAGAACGCGGTGCTTCCCTGCTGCACGTAATTGAAGATCTCCGACTCCGGAACGAATACCAGTCCGGCCTCGCCCCTCACCGGATTTGACTGCCAGACCTCCGGATGCGCATTCGCCCAGCGCGCAATCTTTCCCGCCATCTCCGCGCGCGGCGTAACGGAGCCGTCCATGGCGAAGGGACCAAAGGCTCCAAAGAGCGGACCATCGAGCAGCGGCCTCCATCGGCAATAGAGAATTCCCTTCGCGCCCCCAGCGCAGGAAATCAGATTCCAGATTCTCACGTCTTCCTCATCTGGAATGCGGCCATCGCCTTTGGGACGCCCAATTACTTGAGGCTGCATCCACAAGGGGCCACCTTGTGCTTCGGCATGCCAGAAAGGCTTGCCGCGCGCGCCGCCTCGAACAAGATCCATGGCGTGAAACTGCTTCCATGGCTCATTGCCTTTTCTGGCGGCGATCCAAGTCAACCCGTAAATGTCGACTCTTTCCGCAGATCGCCACTCGTTGTGCGAGGACGAAGGCAGGTCGTCAAGTGTTCCAGCCACACCGTGCGCAGTAATGTGATGATTGGAATCGAGTTTGCGGAAGAGCTTCAGCCGCCAATCGTAGAGGTCATAGGCATTGTCGATGCGGAATTCGAGCCAGTCCAAACTGTCGGGATAGCCGGAGAACGACCGTGGCGGTTCCACGTCCTCCCAGGTTTCGTAGCTATATCGCCGCCAGGCCTTTCCAAGCCTTTCGAGTGTGCCATAGCGGTTGCGCAGCCACTCACGCAACCGCTGTTTGGTTGCATCGCAATAGCAGTACATGCGCGCCGGCGTTCCGCCGAAGGAGGTGTTCTCATTCCAGAGGTCGTAGCCGAACAGGGCGGGGTGGCCGCGGTAGTGCTCGATCAGCGCGGTCAGAAATGTTTCTGCAAGCCCACGCAGGTCTGGATTGTCAAGGCAGAGCCCGGGGAACCCGCCTGTCGCGCTGCTCTCTGAAATCGTGCTGTTGACCACTGCCCCGTCGCTGCCGAGAATGTGTGCATGCGGAAACTTGCGGAACGCCCACTCGGGCGCCGCGGTGACCTGCTCCGCGATGACGACTTTAATGTCATTCTTGTAGGCGAGATCCATCATCCGGTCGTAGTCCGACCAGTTGTATTTTCCCGGAGCGACCTCGATGGCCGACCACATGAACCAATGACGGAAGATGTTCATGCCGATCTGCGAAGCTGTCTGGTGATCTCGCGCCCAATCCTCTGCGGGCGGATTGGACTTGCGAAAATAAACGGCTCCGTACGGGAACACAGGCGCCTTCGGCTTTGTGGTTTCTGCTGCCGCGTTCGAAATGTCTGCAGCCGGCGCGAGTGTGGCGGAAGCGGTAACAAGAGCCGAGGTGCGGATAAACTCCCGGCGCGTGATTTCAAGAATGTCAGTCATCCATACTCCTCTGTGATCACTGGGCAAACAATGTGAGCGAAACAGCGTCGCCCATGGCCTTGTAACCTGCCGGGCCGGGGTGCAAATGATCTCCTGAATCGAATTGAGGCGCAAGGCGCTCCGGATGGCCTGGATCGGCGGTGACTTTGTCCAGGTCGATCACAGCATCGAAGTGACCTGCAGCCCGAATCCATTCATTCACAGCCTGCCGGTCTTCTTCATTGGTGGAATCGGGATGATAGTAATCTGAACCGCCGTCGGGCATCACCGTAGCTCCGAAGACGCGAATCCCGTGCGCATGCGCCTGCGTGATGATCTGCTGATACGCTTCGATCATGTGCTGCACGAGCGCATGATGCTCCAGCGGTGACGCCGGCCCGGTCCGCGTTAGGCCCCCCAGATCGTTGATGCCTTCAAGAATGATCAGGTACCGCACGCCGGTCTGAGCCAGCACATCGCGATCGACGCGCGACACCGCATTCGGTCCGATGCCGTCGATCAAAAGATGATTTCCTCCGATTCCCTGGTTGAGAACGCCCAGATTCTTAAGAGGCGGCGCAGATTGAAGCCGTTCGGCCAGCACATCGGTCCAGCGATCGTTCCCGTCCGTCGTGGTTGCGTGGCCGTCCGTAATCGAGTCTCCCAGGACGACGACAGAACCTGCCTGTGGCGGCGACAGGACGTCGACGGCGGAGATGTAAAACCAGCGCTCGAATTTCTTTGCGCTTTGCAGCTCAGCCGCCGACACCTCATTCCCCGTCACGATACATGAGGTGGTTCGCGATCCCGGATGGCCGGTCTGGTGCGTGGGCGGCCCTTCCAGATAGAGCGTGATGGCCAGCTCGGAAAGCGGCGCGGCATCGAATTCAACCGGATCGGAAATGTACTCAGCACCGGGCGGAATTGCCACGCCTGCCTCGCCGGAAAACGTAAGCTGCTTGTCTGTCGCTGCGTCGATCTTGCACTGCGGCGCAGAAATCACTTTCGCAATGTGCACGGTTTCGATCCGCAAGGGAGTGCTGCCAAATGCATTCGACAAGTGCACCCGCACTGTGTGCCCGCCCACCGACAAATGCACAAATTGCCGCAGCGTCGCGCTGGCAAAGTCGTCTGCGTCCGGTTGGCCGATAAATTCTGTGCGTTGCTGGGACGATGCCCACGAACCGTTCCAGATTTCCCGCGCGCCCTGGGCTGCACTTATCGCGGATGCAATGGAGCACAGGACTCCAACACCGAAGATCCGCATACGCTTCCAGTTCCGAAAGCTCCTCACTCTGACGCCAGCCATCCGCATACCTCTATCTCGTTGGAGTTCTTTCCGCAGCGGCGCAGGTTCGACTGCACCGACTTATCCAAATTATCCAAACCGGAACATCTAAGAAGAAACGCCGAGCCCGTTAATGCTTTGCAAATTCCTTCTCAGCAAATTTGATGAAGTACCGCCAGTTTGGAGCGGGCGTATGGCCGTACTGGTGCCGGCGGAACGCCACGTCCCCGGTGTCAATCAGCGCGCCCATCGGCGGAAGAGCTGTAGTGCCCAGCCTCTTGGCTCCAAGCAGGTCCCACGCCGGGCTAGCCGCGGCGCTGCCTGCGTCTGTGCATGCGTGGTGGCGATGGTCAAGGCAAATAGCACGCCTGAAGCGGTAATCGCTTTCGCAAATCGGGACAAATTTCCAGTCGGCATAAACTCCTCACCAACTCATTCGGGATAGAACTCCGCACGAACTCGCGTGCAGAAGTGAATTCTCGCTCCTCATCGTGTGCGAGCCGTTTTGCCTCTTTCCGAAGCGGGGCTGTCCTTCGTTCAGCTCCCGAACAATATCACCGGTGCGCTTCATCACGCAAGAGTGATTCGTACCATTGGGGTGCTGATTGAAGAGCTTCTCCGCGGCGGACGCACGAAGACTATAATCTGGCCATCCCTGATAGCCAACAGAGCCATATGGTCACAAAGGAGAGTTTGTATGGCGATCGTGGTTCATCATACGCCCGCCAACAGCGCGGCTACCTGGAGCATGTACGTTTGGCAGTCTGCCTGGGATGGAAACAAGATTCAGGATGGTCCTGGAACTCCGGCCGGTGGAACTATCGACTTCAAGCTGCCTGACGTTCCCGATCCACGCAAGCTGCAATTCAAATTTCATTGGACGGTCGCTGCTACTCAGCTGAACGGCTGGGAGCCGGACTCTTTTATTCGCAGGCTGAATCTCATCGCGCCCGCAGAGATCTGGACCTTCGAAGCTTCACCAAGGGTTCTGTACCAGAACCCTTTCCCCGCCGGTGTGGTGTTCAACGCAGGCGATGTACTCATATTTCAGGCGATTACCCAAAACGCATTTCGCGGCGGCAAACTCTACGTGTGGAACCCCTACGGCAGCCCGGATCAGAATGCCTTCTTCAACGAATCAGCGCGTGACGACGCGACGGGTGTATCGACATTCCAGGTGAGCCTGCTGCCTTGGATGACAAGCGGCTTCAACCTGAAGCTCATGAACCCTGCGCACAATAGCCAGCCAGACCTGTGGGAACCCGACGCAAGCAATCGTGTCTGGCGGCCGTGCGATGGGGCGAATCTATGGCTGAAAAGTGGCCAGTGCGATGTCCGAAACCAGCCCCTCACACTCACCCCTATTCCGCTGGAGGTGTTGTACAGCGCGCAGCTTGCTACCCCTCCACAATTTGCGGTGCAAGATGTGATTGAGGGTTCGTCCTTCGCTGTCCCCTGCAATGGAACGCGGCCTTATGGAGCAAGCCCGCTGTTCCGGATCGCATCCTACACAGCTTCCATCTACCCGCAAGCCGGCTACCTGCTCGAGAGTCAGAACGGCGTAGAGAATCCTGCTATCGAGAGACCATTTCCGGCCGACCCCACTGTGCTGAACGCAGCCTCTCGATGCGCTCTTGGCGCCAGTGCGTGGGTTGCCGAGTTTCCTGCGGTCAGACAACTTCCCATCACCATCAGCCCCCAGCAGCATTCCAGCTTCAGCAACGGAGTATCCGTGCAGGTATCCATGGGAAACGGACCAGTCTACGAGACAATAGCCGCGACCCTGCAACCTGACGACACATGGCGAGCGGCTCTTGACCTGGCGAACGATACCACCACCTCCATCGTACTGCTCCCTTCAGTCGGCTCGGAACCCACGCCGTACGCGTGGATCAATACCTCGCGCTACTTCACTCCGGATGCCGACGATACAGGCTTCTTCACGACCGAGGGAGTCTTTGGCATCTGCACCATTGGCCCAACCCAATTCGCCGAACCGCCCAGCCGATCCGCCCTGATGCAAGCGGCCTTTGGAAATGCGGTGGTGAATGCGGGCGTCTTTGCAACGCGCGAGATGCCGCAGGGCGCCACGGCCGGAAGCGGTCAGACGGTCTTCGTGGTCCACGCTCCGCATGCGATCTGTGGCAGACTCGTGCTGGTTGATGAGAACGCGCCCGGCGGTCCTGCGCGAAGGCTCGTTCCCATGACCCTAACCGGCGACACCTTCTACTGGTGGTGCAGTGTTCCGGCAGCCGACGCACCGCCGGACAAGCGATATCGCTTTCTGCTCAACGACAACATCGAGGTGCTCGACCCCGCTGCACGCGCCGTCCAGGATGGCGGCAGCTTCACCGTGTCGTTCGACGACAATCCAGCGGATCCGTCCACTTCCTGGTCGCTCGTCCTGGACAGCGCAGCAGTTTATGCGGCGTCGCACGTGCAGCCCTGGCAGACCATGGGTTGGCAGAACTTCCTCATCTATGAGATTCACGCCCGCCGCTTCACCAATCTCGACCAAGGCACACTAGCTTCCTTTGATCTGCTCTCCGACGAGTTGAAACCAACCAGCCGGCTCGGGCAGCCCGGATATCTTCATGAGCTTCCCGTAACTATTTTGGGGTTGATGCCGGTAAACGAGTTCAGCGGCGCTGTCTCCTGGGGATACGACCCGTCTTACTACTTCGCGATCGACAGCTTCTACGGCGGTGCGCTGCCGATGGCCCAGTTTGTGAATGCCGCCCATGCGACGGGCCGGGGCGTGACGCTCGATGTCGTCTACAACCACTCGCTCAATTCGTCTCTTATGGAAATCGCTCCCGACGTTTATCGCAATGGAGACTACGACGGAGACCGCATGAACTGCGGCCATCCGATGGTGCTCGAATACTTTCGCCAGGCTTCGGTTTATCTGTTCCGGACCTTCAACCTGGATGGCTTCCGGTTCGACGACACAAACACCATCATCACAATGTGTGAGGGCGGATGGCAGTTTCTGGGCGCGATCCGCACCGCGCTGCGCACCGCTGCCTCTGCGGAGGGACGCGCGTGGCCTTATTGCGTCGCAGAAAACGACGGCACCAGTCCGTTCGATGTATCGAATCCTTCTTATGGCGTGATGGACGGCCAGTGGGGCATTAACGAGGCGTACCAAATCAAGGCCGCGACCTACGACACCAGGAACAACGCGGATGACTCCCCCGCGCTCGAGGCCGCGATGAATGCGCCCGCCTACTGGGGGCGGCCCTTCTACCAGGTTACGCGCTTCGGTGAGTCGCACGACATGGTCAGCGGACAGGATCCGACCAATATCCGCATCGCCGACCGTCCCTACTACCGCCAAGGGCTGCAGATGGCGAAAGCTCTCGGCACGCTCACACTGCTTTCGAATGGAATACCCATGCTCTTCATGGGGCAGGAGGTAGGAGAGATCGTCGCATTCTCCTTCACTGACAATGACCAGTGGATCAACCCGCAGAGCTACGATGTTCCGCCTGCAAGCGACAACACCCGCGTTCTTGACTGGTTCCGTCAGATCATGGGCTTACGCAACGATCCGTCAAAAGGTTTGCAGGGCGACTCAAACTACCAGGTGGTTGCGACAGGCAATCTCACTGTCGCTTTCACCTGCGGTTCCAGCCAATCGCTCTTCACCGTGGTTACCTTCGGAACGCCGAATCAGCAACAGAACAGCGCATGGTTGGGGCTGCCGTCGAATGGTCTCTTCAAAGAGATATTCAATTCTTCCTGGCCGGCGTTTCAGGTGGAGTTTGAACAGGAACAGACAAACGGCGGCTACTCAGCGCAAATCCAGAGCGGACAAATACTCAACCTGCCGTTCATAGGCGCCATCGTCCTGCAACGCATCTGAAGTGCGGATGATGCACAATCCGGGACGCCACATCATTGGACATAGATTTGATCCGCAGCGGCCGTGCGCTCATGCGTGCGGCTCTGTCCGCACATATGCCTTGATGGTGGCGCACTGCTTTCCTTCCGATCTGCCGTGAGGACGGATTGTATACGCGCTCACGGCTGCGGGAATAATCCATGTCTCTGCGTAATGGACAACAAATGGTTCAAATGCGCCGCTAGGGCTTTCGACAACCACCTCATCACCCTCCACTAAATTCAATACGTTTACGCCGCAGCCTGTGTGGTGCAACACTGTGCCCCTGAACCAATGGCGTCGCGTCTCGATAAACTCGCGCATGTGCAGGCCCGTGTGTTCTTCTCGCCATCCATCCTGCTCGCAGACTGTCTCGAACCGGTTGATCAGATTTTCCTTCACCCACTCCGTCTTCCGATCCCACTGAATATTGGCTGCCCCATGCTCAATGTGAATCGGTCTCGGCTTGTCGTCCAAACCCAACCGTCCCCAATCCCACAATTTAAATGTGAAGATGTAGGGTGTCGCGCTGATCTCGAGCACCATGCTCTCGGCACCTGAGCAGTGAATGGTTCCCGCCGGAATAAGAAAGTGATCGTGCTTCTTCGCCGGCCACCGGTTCACGTACTTCTCTGCGAGGAAGTCTTCCGCGCCCTCTTGTGCGCGATAGAGATCGTCGACCATTTCTTTGGATGAGATGCCGTCTTTCAGTCCCAGAAAGACAGTTGCATCCTCTCCGGCGTCGAGCAGGTAATAACTCTCATCCTGCGTATAGTTCATGCCGAATCTGTCCTGAATATATTCGGTGAGTGGATGCACCTGAAGAGACAGATTACCGCCACCCATCGTATCGAGAAAGTCGAAGCGAATGGGAAACTCCGTGCCGAATCGTCCGTGCACGGCTTCGCCCAGCAAGGCGCGCGGCTCTGAAAACACCAGATCGATTGCAGGAACCTCTACGCGGTGCGGTCCAAAGCCAAGCAGCAGGCTGTTCTCTTCCGGTACGCAATCGAAACACCATGCATGGTTGGGAACGTCACGCGGCAGATCGCATACTTCCTCCATCCAGTGGCCGCCCCATGGTCCCGGATCGAAATAAGGCACCACGCGAAAGGGCCGGCGCGCCGTGTGTGCAAGCGCTTGCCGGAATGCATCTCCGCTGATCAGCTTCGGCTGCTGCGGCTGGTTTGTGTCGAGCAAGTAGTCGATCTTCGGCAGCAGTGACTTTTTCAGCCGATCCGCGGCGCGCCATTCGGCAAAGTATCCGCACTTGTAGAGCGCGGCGAAATGCTCTCCGGCGTTGTTCAGGCCCAGATTGCCGATCTCGCCACGCCGGAAACGCAGCTGAATCTCCCACCGCGCCATATCCGCATAAACCAGCGTAGCGCCCAAAGGCGTAAGCAAAGACGCACCCGCACCGGCGACAAGGACCGGACCCTGTGCTGCTGCACTCTCCACGGCGATACGCATCTCACCGAGCGCCGCGTCGTCGAAATAATCCCGCAGCGTGAGCCCGTTCATTCTGCCGAACACGCGGTCTGTGCCGAGGAGCGGATGCAGCATTGCACGCAGTTCTTCGGGGCTCTTCAGACATTCCTCCGAGAAAAATATCGCCTGTGCCCTCCAATGCGCACGCATTCCTTCGATCACTTGTCCCGTGAAGACGCCCGGATAACACTCCACACAAATCACCGAGTGCGGCCCGAGCCGCGCAGCAACCGCTTCCCAGCCTACGCTACACTCGCCCGCTGATCCCGCTGCAACAAACGGGAATTTGTCGTAATTCGACTTCCGCGCCATTCAAGCTCCTCTATCAACGGCCGCGCAACACCGAGCAGCCCTATCTGTTTTCTGTGGTAACCGCGCGCATGTGTTGCATGCCTTGCCCAGCGATCAAGCAAAGGACCGGCTCGTAACCGCCAGAACAAAAACCGCCAGAACCAGCAACGCCACGCCGGTCCACTGAATCAGCAGCGGAGCCGACCCGCTGTTCTTCCATTCGCTCGTCACCATACCCAGCAGGCTCGCGGTGATCACAATCAGCGACATAAAGACCGGCCATCCCAAAATCGGACCCCATGCTCCCAGCATCACCGTTGAGAGTCCATAGAGCAGGGTGCTTCCGAACCACAACACGGCCATGAGAAATGCAAGCATCCAATGGCCGGTGCCGCCTGAGGGAAATCTGCTTCCGCTCCTGTTCTTCCTGAGCAGCCACAGGCAGTAAACAAGATTCGGCACAGCGCCGGCGAGCATCACCGGCAGCCACACCGCGTTGGAGGCGTTGAGTGCGCTCGCTCCTGCTGCACGAGCGGCACCGGCAAGCGGCGCTCCAAACGCGAGACCGAAGTTCACAAACGACGCGCCAAATCCGCACAAGATCGCCAGCACCAGGCCTACGGTCGTGTTCCTGTTTTCAGCCGCGTGCAATTGCAGCGCGCGCTCCCGCCGCGAGCCTGCCACTGCGCAAACCAGAACTCCCGCAATCACCAGCCCCACGCCGGCAAGCACACCGTGGCCGGCTGCGCTATTCAGGCGTTCCGGATGCAGCCGCAGCAGCGGAACCAGAGTGCCAACCGCGGCTGAGGTGCCGAGCACAAGAGAAAACGTGAGCGCAATGCCGATCGCGTCGACGGCCAGACCAAAGAAGACCTGCGCCACTCCCCAACCGGCACCAAATGCCGCCACTTCCAGAATCGTCGCGCTCCCGGTCGAACGGTACACCGCTCCGAGATGCGGCACGGTCGCATAGGTCACGAGGGGCGGTAGCAACAACAGCGCAAAAATCGTCCACGCCAGCCAAGTGTTCTCCCACGCCCAGCGGCGCGTACATTTCATCGGCAGCGCAAAGCTCGCATTCATCACGCCGGCAACGATAAGGAGCAATATGCCCGATGTAGTGTCGGTCAACGTTCCCCCAATCGCGCGCGATTCGATGACAGTGTGGCTCTCACGGCAGCACGCGAACCGTGACAACCTCGTTCCGGCGAAGTGTCACATGAATTTTGTCGTCCCGTACATTCAACGGGTGAATGTCGTCCTCTACCGAATTGCAGAGGCTCGCGGATTGAACTTTTGCGTGTGAAAACTGAATATTTGCCTCAGCTGCGTGATCCGCTATTTCCTGGAAACGCAGAATGGTTCCATTGCCGTCCTCAGCCAATTTCCACGCGACCAGAACTACGTTCGGATTGTCGATGGTGAGAAAGCTTGCTCCCTCAGCGGGCAGCGGTTCATCCGGGTTGCCAACTTTGTCCTGATTAATTACCGAGTCAACCGTGGGCGACTCCATGCTTTCCCAGCCAAAACGGCTGAGCGCAGCGGGATCGAAATCCTTTGCGCTGGTCAGCGCGTAGCGGAAGGTAAACGTTCCACCTTGTCCAGCGCGGTAATTCGTGTGCCAGTAGTTGTTCATCGCATAGGAGAAGAGCGTGGACGTTTTGGGGTGAAACTCGCTCGGCCACAGCCCGCGATTGATGTCGCCAAAGCTGGCCAGCGATGCATCGAGAGGCACAATGC
Organism: Acidobacteriaceae bacterium; assembly: GCA_030039675.1. Lineage (GTDB taxonomy): Bacteria > Acidobacteriota > Terriglobia > Terriglobales > Acidobacteriaceae > Telmatobacter. The sequence continues at coordinate 21,268 of JASHVE010000428.1, forward strand.
CCATGCTCATGCCCGAGTCGTGAACAGCCATCCATTTTTGAATGCTGAACCACTCAAGGCTGGCTCCTTTCAGGAGATCGTGCGCAGGATCAACCCAACCCTGCTGCGTGGCGTAAGCAAATTGCGGAGATTCGACCGCGGCGGGAAAGGCGAAATAAACGGCCTCTTTCTCCGTGGTATAGGATTTCTGAACCGTGTAGCGGAACTCCATCTTCTTCTGATCGTTGAAGAGAAGGATCTCCAGATCGATCGAAGGAGTGTTCAGATCCGATGAGCGCAGCCGAATGGAATCGCCAAAAGGAGTCT
>JASHVE010000429.1 GCA_030039675.1 Acidobacteriaceae bacterium
GTTGCCGCAATGAGCCGGACATTCACGGGAATCGGACGCGTGCCGCCGAGCCGTTCGATCTCGCGCTCCTGCAACGCGCGCAACAGCTTTGGTTGAAGGTCCAGCGGCAACTCGCCCACCTCATCCAGGAACAGCGTTCCCTCGTGGGCCAGCTCCAGGCGCCCGATCTTGCGCGCAATGGCGCCCGTGAACGCGCCCTTTTCGTGGCCGAAGAGTTCGCTTTCCAGCAGCCCGGCCGGAATCGCCGCGCAGTTCAACTTGATAAATGTGCGCTCGCTGCGTGGGCTTAATCGGTGGATGGCGCGCGCAAGCAGCTCTTTGCCGGTTCCGGTCTCGCCTTCGATCAGCACCGTCGCATCGGTGGGGGCCACCGTCTCAATCTGGCGCAGCACGTTGCGCAGCCCGGCGCTCTCTCCCACGATGTCGTCAAAGCGATTCTCAACGTTGATCTCTTCTTCCAGATACTGCTTCTCCTGGTTTAGACGGTCGCGCAGATCGGCAAGCTGGCGAATGGCGAGTGCATTGTTCACGGCCATGGCCACTTGTCCCGCCACTTGGCCCAGTTTCTCCGCATCGTGCAGGTCAAATGCGCTCTCTCTCCGGCTCGCTATCGCGAGCGCCCCCAGCGTGCGTTCCCGGTGAATGAGCGGAACCCAGATTCCCGATTGCATGCCGGTCTCAGTAAAGTGCCGCACCGACTCGGGCGCAAAAGGCCAGCGGTCGATCCGGTTCAGGATCACAGGCCTGCGCGTGCGAAAGGCCTGTCCCGCTGGCGAAGCGTCTGGGTCCATCAGCATCTCCGCTTGGCTTGCGGCAGGGTTGCTGGCATCCGCAAGAAACTGCACCCGCAGCTTGCCGGTGGCCTCGTCAAAGAGGGCGAGAATAGCAGAGTCGTGCGGCACAATCTGCCGTACGCTCGCCGAGAAGGCACCCAGCATCTTCCGGATGTCCACGTTGGCCAGTAGGAGGCTGCTGAGCTCCGCGATCACCGATTCCTGGGCCTGCTTGCGGTCGGTCTCATCGCGCGTGATCTTGGCAAATCCGGTCACCGTGCCGGCGGTGTCGCGAATGGCGGTCAAAACCGCGTTCGCCCAGAACCGGGAGCCATCCTTGCGCACACGCCAGCCTTCCTCTTCTATGCGCCCCTGTCGGGCCGCCTGGCGCAGCAGTTCGGCCGGGCGGCCCCGCTGTATGTCGTCCTCGACAAAGAAACGTGAGAAGTGCAGGCCCAGCACTTCCTCGGCTTTGTATCCCTTCAAGCGCTCCGCGCCCGGATTCCAGGTGACAATATGGCCTTCGAGGTCTAGCAGATAGATGGCCTGGTCAACGATGCTTTCGACGATCGACCGCAGCCGCAGATCGTTCAGCCGTAGCGCCTCCTGCGCCGCCCGCTGCTCGGTGGCGTCACGGATAAAGCTCACCACCACCAACCCCTCCCCGATCTCCGTCGGTTTGAGCATGATATCTACGGGAAACTCCGTGCCGTCTTTGCGCAGCCCGAAGAGGTTCAGCGCGGCTCCCATCTGCCGCGCGCGGGGATGCACGTTGTAATTCTCCCGGTGGCGGGGATGAACGGCGCGAAACCGTTCGGGGATCAACATCTCCACCGGTCGGCCGAGCAACTCTTCGCGTGCGTAGCCGAACAGCTCCTCCGCGCGGGGATTGGCATTGCGCACAATGCCATCGCGGTCCGTCACGAGAATCGCATCCGGGCAGATTTCGAATAAGTGCTCGATAGTAATTTGGGCAGGACTGACCGGAATGCGTTTCTCTTCGGCCGTCGGGCCCGGCTCAGGGAGCTCCGAAGGGCGCATTGTTGGGGAATTGACCTCACCGGCACAATACCGCTCAAGGCCGGGGTTTTGCAACCACCCACAACCGCAAACCCGGCGAAAACCATGTCTTGATATACTGCCCAGCAACCGCGGCACCTGACGTCTCGCGCTGGCCCTTTGCGCCCGGACCGACAGGCCGGAATCTTTCTCGCAGGGATACATCGAAATGGCAATATTCTGCCGGTTCACTGCTCTTGCTTTTACTCTTGCCGCGGCTACGCTCTTCGGCCAGGCACCTTCCTCCACGCCGCCGATGACACCGGATATCCCGGCCAGTTTCACGCCTCCCCGCAACGGCTATGACTTCGTCAAGCGGGAAGTCATGATCCCCATGCGTGACGGCGTAAAGCTCTACACCGTCATTGCCATTCCCAAAGGCGCAACGCACGCTCCGATCGTGCTTACCCGCACCCCCTACGACGCCGCTTCGCGCATGCATGTCGAGGAGTCGCCCTATCTGCTGGACCAGGTGACGGTCGGCGACGACGTATGGGTGAAGGCCGGCTTCATTCGCGTCTTTCAGGACGTGCGCGGCAAGTACGGCTCCGAAGGCCGGTACGTGATGACCCCGCCTCCAACCGGACCATTGAATCCTCATGGCCCCAACGACACCACCGACGCCTGGGACACCATCGACTGGCTGGTGAAAAACGTGCCCGAGTGCAACGGCAAGGTGGGCATGATCGGTTCTTCGTATGAGGGGTTTACCGTCGTCATGGCGCTCCTCGATCCGCATCCGGCGCTCAAGGTGGCTGCGCCCGAGAGTCCCATGATCGACGGCTGGATGGGCGACGACTGGTTCCACTACGGTGCGTTCCGCCAGATCGACCTCGACTACTTCACCGAGCAAACTACCGCGCGCGGCAGCGGCAAGCCGATTCCGCGCCTGAATCGCGACGATTACACCAACTTTCTCGAACAAGGCTCGGCCGGCGACTTCGCGCGCTATGGAGGACTCGATCAGCTTCCCTTCTGGCGCAAGATCGAAGAACACCCGGCCTATGACGAGTTCTGGCAGGATCAGGCGCTCGACAAGCTCATCGCCAAAGTCCCGCTCAAAGTTCCCGTTCTATGGGAACAGGGCTTGTGGGACCAGGAAGACATGTGGGGCGCCAACCACTCCTACGCCGCCGTCGAACCCAAAGACACGCACAACGACATGAATTTTCTGGTGATGGGTCCCTGGTTCCACAGCCAGATCAATCGCAAGGGTTGGTCGTTGGGCCCGTTGCAGTGGCTGGGCGATACCACGGAGCAGTACCGCCGCGACATCCTGCTGCCCTTCTTCAGGCAATATCTGGTAGACGGTGCGCCCAAGGCCGACACGCCGCCTGTGCTCGTCTACAACACCGGCGAAAATCGCTGGGACCGCTTCCAGCAGTGGCCGTTGAGTTGTGACTCCGGCTGCCCGTACAAACCGAAGCCGCTCTATCTGCAAGCAGGCGGCAAGTTGTCGTTCGATGCTCCAGCGGCAAGCAGCGGGAAATACACAGAGTACGTCTCCGATCCCGCCAAGCCGGTCCCGTTCAGCCCGCGCCCGTTTGTTGCCACTGATGAGGACGCCTGGCGCACCTGGCTGGTCCACGATCAGCGTTTCGTCGATGGGCGCCCCGACGTGCTCACCTTCGTCACCGATCCGCTTACCGCACCGCTCCATCTGGCCGGACGCCCCGACGTGCATCTCTACGCCTCGACCACCGGCACTGACAGCGACTGGGTCGTCAAGCTGATCGATGTCTATCCCGGCGTGTATCCCTATGATGCCGCGATGGGCGGCTACGAGCTGCCCATTGCGACGGACATCTTCCGCGGCCGCTATCGCACCAGCTTTGAACATCCTGAAGCCATCACGCCTGACCAGCCGCTGCTCTATCAGTTCGGCCTGCCCATGGTGAACCATGTCTTTGAGCCCGGTCACCGCATCATGGTGCAGGTGCAATCCACGCTCTTCCCGCTCTACGACCGCAACCCGCAAACCTTCGTCCCGAACATCTTCGACGCCAAACCGGCCGATTACCGCCGAGCGACCCAGCGCGTATGGCACGCACCGGACGAGGCCAGCTTTATCAGCCTTCCCGTGGTGACGGCGAAGTAAATCGTGCTT
>JASHVE010000430.1 GCA_030039675.1 Acidobacteriaceae bacterium
TGGCCGTCGCGATCCTGTGAGAGCAATGGGACGAAGGCTGTGCCGTAGGGATTGACGTCGCCGTTGCCCGGAATGGTGGACAAAGTGGACGCCGGAGGGGGCAGAAACGGCTTGTCTGCGGCACGGCCGGCGAGAGGCAGCGCAAGCGTGAGCATGGCCGTGGCGTAGATCAAGAGCCTGGAGCCTTGCGAAGGAATTGCATAAGCGGTTGCATGGGAAGTGACGGGATACATCAGGCTACTCCTTTTTCTCTGAAATGGGCCGGCTCCGCGTGGAGCGGCCGTCACTTTGCATAGCGACAGAACGGAGGAAGGTCCCTCAACGGCGGCGCAAATTTTTTTGAAGGGCATTGGGCGGCTGCGCGGTACGCTCAGGAGCGCTGCTGCTCTCATACAATCAGGAGGTGAGCATCGGCAGAAGGAGCGTGCGCGCTATGAACGATCGGGAGAAATTGATGAAGTCCAGTCAGATTTTTGCGGTTCTGGCTCTCGCTTTGCCGGGAGTGGTATGCGCACAGAACGCCGGGGAAGCCTTCGGCCCCGACAATCCGTTTTATACGGCCAGCACACTTCCGTTCCAGGCTCCTCCGTTCGACAAGATCAAGAACAACGCCTATCAGCCGGCCATCGATGCGGGGATGGCGCAGCAGATGCAGGAGGTGGAAGCAATCGCAAACAGTCCCGCGCCGCCGACCTTCGATAACACCATCGTCGCTCTCGAGAAAACCGGTCAGTTGCTCAGCCGCGTGATGGAGGTGTTCGACTGCGTGACCGCCGCGAACACCGACGATGATCTCCAGAAGGTGCAGGAATACGAGGCGCCGCGGCTCTCCGAACATCAGGACGCGATCTATCTGAATGCCAAGTTGTTTGCAAGGATCAAGGCGATTTACGACGAGCGCGCGTCTCTGCACCTCGATCCCGAATCGCTCAAGCTCGTCGAGTACGACTACCAGCAGTTTGTGAAGGCCGGCGCCAATCTCTCGGACGCGGACAAAACCAAGCTCAAAGCGATTAACGCAGAAGACGCAAAGCTCGAGAACGACTTTATGACCAAGCTGCTGGCCGCGGCAAAGAAGGGCGCCTACGCGACGAACGATCCCGCGGCGCTGGCCGGGCTGAGCGAGGGGCAGATGGCCGCGGCCAGGCAGGCCGCGGAGGCGCGCAAGCAACAGGACTGGCTGATTCCGCTGCAGAACACGACGCAGCAACCTGACCTGACCTTTCTGACGAATCGAAGCACACGGCAGGTTTTGTTTGAGCATTCGTGGGACCGGGCGGAGCGAGGCGACGCAAACGATACGCGCTCGACGATTGCGCGTCTTGCACAGCTACGCGCGCAAAAGGCCGCGCTGCTGGGCTATTCGAACTACGCGGCATGGAATCTCACGGATCAGATGGCCAAAACGCCGGAAGCCGCACTGCACTTTGTGGACGCACTCGTGCCGGCGGCCACGGCGAAGGCAGCCAGCGAGGCGAAAGACATCCAGGCGTTGATCGATTCGCAGCACGGCGGCTTTACGCTCGAGCCATGGGACTGGGAGTTTTATTCCGAGCAAGTGCGCAAGGCCAAGTACGATCTGGATGAGTCGCAGGTAAAGCCGTACTTCGAGCTGAATAACGTCCTCGAGAACGGCGTGTTCTACGCCGCGCACCAACTCTACGGGCTCACGTTCAAGGAGCGGCATGATCTTCCGGTGTATCAGCCGGATGTGCGTGTATTTGAGGTTTTCGATGCAGACGGAAAGCCGTTGGCGCTGATCTACTTCGACTACTTCAAGCGCGATAACAAGAACGGCGGCGCATGGATGGATGTGCTGACGACGCAGTCGAAGCTGCTGGGTGTGCTGCCGGTGGTCTACAACATCGCGAACTTCGAGAAGCCCGCGCCGGGCCAGCCCGCGCTGCTGAGCTTCGATGACGTGACGACCATGTTCCACGAGTTCGGTCACGCGCTGCACGGCATGTTTGCCGATACTGAATATCCCAGCCTTTCGGGCACACAGGTAGCACGCGACTTCGTCGAGTTCCCTTCGCAGTTCAACGAGCACTGGGCCAGCTATCCGGAGGTGTTCGAGCATTATGCGCGCCACTACAAGACCGGCGAGCCGATGCCTGCGGAGCTGGCAGCGAAGATCAGGAAGTCGCGGACCTTCAACCAGGGCTACATGCTGACCGAAATTCTCGCGGCGGCCGAACTCGATCTGCAGTGGCATACACTTCCTGTGACAGCCCCGCTGGAAGATCCCGATGTGTTTGAGAAAGACGCGCTCGAGAAGACGCATCTGTGGATCAAGTATGTGCCGCCGCGCTACCGGTCGAGCTACTTCCTGCACATCTGGGCCAACGGCTATCAGGCGGGCTACTACGCGTACCTGTGGACGGAGATGCTGGACGATGATGCGTTCCAGTGGTTTGAAGATCACGGCGGGCTGACGCGCGCCAACGGCGACCGCTTCCGCCGCATGGTGCTTTCGCGCGGCAACACCGAGGATCTGGCGAAGATGTACTCCGACTGGCTGGGCGCGGAGCCGAGCATCGAACCGATGCTGAAGTTCCGAGGGTTGAAGGATGAGGAGACCGGAAAGTAGACGGTTCTCCTTCTGTCAGAAGCCGTCGCGAGTGCTTTCCCACCCTTGCCGCAAAAGCAAGAACGCGGCAAGGATGGGGCACCCGGCACCCGGCAAGATGGGGTACCCGGCGTTTATGCCGGACATCGAGATCAGCCTCCTATAATCCTTAGCTATGAGCGAGCCGGCTGCCGCGCACAAGATTGAAAAGCTGCGGAATGAGATCCGCCACCACGAACATCTTTATTATGTCCTCGACGCGCCGGAGATCAGCGACGCACAATACGACGCGCTGATGAACGAGCTCAAGCG
>JASHVE010000431.1 GCA_030039675.1 Acidobacteriaceae bacterium
AGGCCCGATTGGAGGACCAGGGCCGTCCGCGACCGTCCTTGCGGCGCTTGGGTTCGGGAAACAAAGGCTCCAGAAGCTTCCATTGGGCTTCGCTCAGCAACTCCTGCCGCTTCCTCATGGAAACAGCTCAACAACTAACCTGCCTCACGCATAAGTCCCTAGCTTGAGGCCGAATCCATTTATGCAACCAGTTCTAGAATTTGACTTCCCGCAAGTGGGTATTTGTCGCTGGTTGCATTCGCCATAGGAAGCGGTGGACTGCAGCTGGCGCGGTTTTGGAGCTCCGGGGACTTCCATGGATGTTTTCGATTTAGATCGTTGCCTTGTTGATGGTGATTAGCAACGATTTGCACGTTCATTCACGACAATCCGGGCCAATGACATCCGGGAGCAAGTTGATCAGATCTACGCAACCGGCAGGTACTGGCCGAGATTCACGCGCGTAGATGCGCGCGGCAGACTGGGCTGTGACGGCTCTACGAACAGGTCTTCATTAACGACTTGATAAACATTTGGCCGCACCCGGTGGAGGCCGGTTGCCCGGCCCCCATGGTTGTTGAACGGTCAGATTACGCTGCTACCGGCTCGGCGTCGGGGAACGAGATTTCCTCCTGGGCGTTCACCTCTACCTTTCCCGCCGCTTCATTCTCCGCAGATGGCACTGGTGCCTGTTCGGTGACGACGATGGCGTACTGCCGCCGATGTTGAGCTTTTGGCGAAGCGCAGCATCTAGCATGGCGAAGGTCGCGTGGTTGCTTTTAAGATAGGCGCGCGCGTTCTCGCGTGCTTGTCCGATGCGTTCTCCTTCGTAGCTGTACCGTGCACCGGACTTGTCCACGATGTTGTGTGTCACAGCCAGATCGAGCACATCGCCCTCACGGCTGATTCCCTCGCCAAAGAGAATGTCGAATTCACATTCGCGGAATCGCGGGGCAACTTTGTTCTTCACTTACCCGCAATGTGGCGATTCACTGGATGGTTTGACCGGACTCGGGGCGGGCGCCGTTTGAAGGACTAGCCTGCATGTGGTCACGGTACAGGTACCTGGGGATCGTCAACCCTGAGTACAACTCGCCGTGCGTGGATTCTGTCTATGGCGACCCGCTCCCCGGCTTTACGGATCCCTCTCAGTGCGTAGCGGCAGGAGACCTCTCCAACGACCCCTCAATCGGCGGAACATTCAATCCGGTCCTCTTGCCCTACGACTTAACGCGCGGAGGGAGCGAGTATAGCTACTTTGGGCATGCCGATATCAAGCAATTGGCTATGTATGTGGAAGACGAACTGCATGTGGGCAATTGGACCGCGAACCTTGGTATGCGAGGCGATTTGTATAACCGTCTCGCCGTCTCCAGGCAACCGGAGCCGCGCGTGGGGGTAGCGTACAACATCAAGCCGTCGGCAACAGTGCAGAGCGTCTCCTACGCACGCATGTTAGAGACACCGTTCAACGAGAACCTCGTGCTCTCAAGTCAAGGCTGCTCCAATGCGGTACTCGCGCCGCTGCTTCTTTGCAATGCAGGGGTTGCTGGAACTCTGGAACCGGGTTTCCGCAATGAGTTTCATGCGAGCTTGCAGCAGGCCTTCGGCAAACATGCAGTCGTGAGCGGAGAATACATCTGGAAGTACACACATAACGCCTTCGACTTCAGTATCCTCGGCAATACGCCCATTACCTTCCCTATTGACTGGCATAATTCGAAGATTCCAGGTTATGCAATTCGTGCCGAGGTGCCTCAAGTGCGTGGCTTCAGCGCTTATTTCGTGACTTCGTCTGTTGCAGCGCGGTTCTTCCCACCCCAAGTGGCCGGAGCCGGAGCGACCAGATTCGATGGAAGTTGGTTGAATTGTTCAGTCTGGCGCTGCTCGCCCTTGTCGTATTCGCATTAAGTTTGTTGGTCATGCTGTGGGAATTGCAGCACACATCCCCGTCATGCGCCAACCATGTCTCCCGAGATCAGGAATGCGGAGCCCTCGCAACCTTAGCGGCAAGCGACGTCCGATCAGGACCCTCTTCATCGTTTGCAGTTCCTCTTAAACAAGCGGCACGCCTCGCCAGAAGGCCTCTTCGGCTATTCGCGGTGACTTGACCAGCGTGATCATCTAAAAGGAGTCCTTTTCGGTCAGGATCGGCTGTCCACCACCTGCCCGATGGCGAATTGGCAGACGCAATCAGCGCAGAATTTAGCATTCACAAGTGTGAAGAGTTCTCGCTGAAGGATCCAAAGTGACCGCTGCCGGCCTCGAAGCCCGTTGATTCTCTCGGCGTTGTGAAAGAAATCTACGCTAGAAGGCGAGTTGTTGTACCATTGTCCGCAGATGCGACAGGCACTCTCAATTTGCCTGATCTTATTTTTCGGGCTTGGACCGCTCTCGGCGGTCTTCCAAGCGAGTGATGAGTCGCGTCTCCCTGCCTGCTGCCGTCGTCACGGCGCACACCACTGCGCCATGTCCGATTCCATGATGACGAAAATGGCTGATGCAGCATCCGGCAAACCAATTCTCACTGCTCCCTCGCACTGTCCGCTTTATCCAACCGGAGGCTGTGTGCCTAATGCGCCAGTTCATGCGCTGATCGCTTCGGCGAGTGGTCTGCCGGAGTTTTTGGCACAGGAGCATTCGCCAGTTGCAGCCCGTGCCGCAGCCCGGATAAGCCAATCGCGGACCCGGGGCGATCGGGGACCTCCGGCCGCAAATCTCGCCTAAGAAAGCATATTGTTGAGAGCATCCCGGTTCGCGGAAATGGCGATCTTTGTATTTCGCTGGTCCCGACAGTCCATCTCCCTGAGAGAGAGACGGTTCTTCCTCATCGGGTAGCTGACCTCAATACGTTCTCAAAGCCTGCCCAAGGTTGCCGTTCACTACAGCTGCGCGTGCGGCTGAGATTGCGGCTGGGCATAGCATTCCCCGGAGGTCGTTTCATGCGCAGATATTTCCTTCTGCTTTCGCTTTCGTTGTTCTTCTCAATTCCTGCATTGGCAACCGTCTTCGCTACCGTGCACGGGATCGTGCACGACCCGCAGCACCGGCCGATTGCCGGCGCGCACGTGAAATTACATTCAGCCGATTCCGATTTTGCCATCGATGCGACGACCAACACGTCTGGTGAGTTCGAACTTCCGCAGGCGCCTATTGGCGTCTATCGGCTCGAAGTTTCTGCGCACGGATTCGCAACGCTCACGCAAACACTAACCATTGCCTCCGGTACAAATCCCATTCTTCATGTACCCCTCGGCGTCGGCGCAACCACTGAAACCGTGACGGTGAACGGTGCAACCAATGCAGTTGATACAGCAACTCCCACCACTCTCATCACTCGTCAGATGATCGACGAAACGCCGGGTGCAGACCGCACCATCGGCACCGAAATGATCACCGACTTCGTTCCCGGCGCCTACATGACCCACGACATGCTCCACATGCGGGGTGGCCACCAAACAAACTGGCTCATCGACGGCGTTGAGATTCCTAATACCAAGATCGCCTCGAACGTTGGCCCCCAGATCGACCCCAAAGACATCGATTCCATGGAAACCCTGCGCGGCAGCTATGACGCCGATGAGGGCGATCGCACCTACGGAATGTTCAACGTGCTCCCCCGCAACGGGTTCGCGT
>JASHVE010000432.1 GCA_030039675.1 Acidobacteriaceae bacterium
CCTGCGAGATAGTGGCGGGATAGCCGCACGCCACTCATCACGTTGACCTCGAAAAAGCGGTACCAATCGGCATCGGGAATCTCGGCGAACGGCTTGGGTTCAAAGATCCCGACGTTGTTTACGAGCACGTCGACTGCAGGTAGTTTTGCGATCACCGCTTCTGCGCCCGCAGCGTTGGAAAAATCGGCGACGATACCGTCAACCCTGGCATTCTTTCGATGAGCGCGGATCGCGGCGACGGCAGCATTCACGCGCTCGGAAGTGCGTCCGTTCACATAGACGTGCGCTCCTTCGCCGGCGAGTGACTGTGCAATCGCAAAGCCAATGCCCGCAGTGGAACCAGTGACCAACGCTGTCTTGCCGGCAAGCTTTAAGTCCATACTCCCTCCCGAAGATCAGCTTCTTTCTTTTGACTCGGAAATGCTGGGAAGGGTTCGGGAATTCAAGTGACCTGTCCCGAGCCGGCAGAGGAATCGATGTTGCGGCTGCCGGTATTCATGCGCGCCACTTCTCTGATTTGGTGGGCGACGGCTTCGAGGAAGGTTTCGACGCTTGTCTCCGGCGGAATCTCCAGCCCCGATTTCGCGCGAAGGGCTGACGCGATGCGCTGAGCGAGGGCCGCGCGGGTAGTGAGATCCATGTCGAGACGGCGCGAGAAGAAACTTTCCAGAATCTCAAGGTCGGTTGTGGAGAGCTTTGCCAGCTCCGTTGCCGGTAAAGTGACTCTCAGGTGCGGAGGAGGAAGAGGACCAGCCGCAGCGAGCGTGTGCGTCGTAATTGTGCGCGAACCGAGTTCTCCCCAGTGCGGCGACTCGATCTCGCGGTCGCGCACCACGAGTGTTCCTGCCACCATATCGCCGAGCCGTTGGTGGTTCCGATTCAGGAACATGGTGATCACGCCGACCACATAAAAACTGGGCAGGTAGTCGACAAAGCGCACCAGATTGCGAGCCAGCGCTTCCACAAAGCTGATGGCGCGGCCGGAACGATGGATGACGTGGATCTTCATCGCGCGCTTGCCGGGCGTGCAGCCGTTGCCGAAGGCCTCGAAGAGCGCGAAGTATCCCCACTGGAAGAGGAAAATGATGAACAAGAAAATACCGATAGCCCAGCTCGCCGAAAGCCCGCCAAAGATATGCAATGCGGGAATGATGAGCGCCGCCAGGACCGCGAGAACGGTGAAGGCCACTCCCCAGATCAGGTAATCAACCACAATCGCGACAAAGCGGCTGCCAATGCCGGCGATGGGCATTTCGATCGAAACCAACTCCGGGGTTTCGATGTTAAGCTGGTCTCCAATCGGTTCCATGGCCATCCTTCTCTCCAATCAGTGGCTGCACAAGCGCCGCCCGTATTGGGAACGGCTCGCTCAATTGCTGGCTCAGGCCGACTCCGGCGGCCTGCGCGGGCTTACGCATACAGAGCTTGCAGAAACTGCGCTCCTTTACCGTCAGGTCGCCAGCGACCTTTCCGCGTTGCGGCAGGACTCGACGGCGCGGGCCTACACGGAGCACGTGAATCAGCTATTGGCTCGCGCTCACCATATCATCTATTCCAACCGCCGAACCAGTTTTGTCAATCTTCTTCGCTACATGCGCGACGAATATCCGGCGGTGTTCCAACGCAATATCCGGTATGTGCTGGTCTCGCTCGTCGTTACACTGGCCGGCAGTCTTCTGGGCACGGTGCTCACCATCGCCCGTCCGCAGTTCATGCGCCAGATGCTTGGGCCGGCAATGCTGGCCACCATCGAGCGCCATGAGATGTGGACGAAGTCCGTCGTGGCCATTGCTCCGGCGGCGAGCAGTTGGATCATGACGCACAACCTCTCCGTCTGCTTTGTGGCCTTCGCGGGCGGAGTGATCTTCGGCCTTGGGCCGCTCTACGCGATGTTTTTCAATGGCCTGCTGCTGGGCGTGATTGGCGCGGCGTGCCAGCAGCATGGAATGTCGCTCGACCTGTGGAGTTTTGTCGCTCCGCATGGCTCGTTGGAGCTGCCTTCGATCATTCTTTCAGGCGCGGCCGGTTTCCGGTTGGGTGAAGGCATGCTGTTTCCGCGGTTCTACCGCTGGCGTGACTCGGTGGCCCTGGCTGGCGTGGAAGCCTCCCGTCTGATCGCCGGCGTAATTCCGCTGCTGGTGATCGCCGGCACACTCGAGGGATTTTTTTCGCCCTCCACGGCCCCGGTCTGGCTCAAATTTTCAGTCGGAGGCATGCTGTTTACGCTGCTGGTGCTCTGGCTCTTCCGGCCGCTGCCAGACAAGGTTGCGGCGCCGTAAGAGACTCTACAGCGGTTTCACAGTTGCTATATCCTGAAGCCGCTACCGCAAAGTGGCATTTTCGTCAAGAAAAGGCCACCTTCTTCAGCTCCCGCGAGGGCACATAAACTGTGGGACCGCTCTAAACCAGAGCCCGCTCCTTCACCTTCAAATATTGATTCAGCACCGCGGCGGTCAATTCATTCGGATCGAGATCGAGGGTGAGCGCACCCTGCTCCCGCAACCGCGCCAGCAGCAGCTCACGGCGGCTGGTCAGTTCCTGCGCCGCTGTCGCACGGAACATCTGCTCAACATTTTTCGGCCGCGCATTCGCAATCGCCTCCACATCAGGCTGGGCCATGGCGACAAACAGCAGCACGTGCCGATGCAGCAACTGGATTGCACCATCCACAACCTCGGGGCGCATCGCTGTCTCAGCGAGATCCGTGATCCACAGGATGAGCGCGCGGCGCGGCTGCAGGCGATTCAAGGTCGCCGTAGCGCGCAGGTGGTCGGCTTCGCTGGGTTCGGCGCGAGCCTGCGCCAGTGCCTCGACAATCTGCCTGAGATGCGCCGCACCGCGGCCCGGCAACACCCGTTGCTGCACGCTCTGGCCATAGACAAGCAGCCCCACACGATCGCCGGAGAACAAGGCGAGCTGCGCAACGGCTACGGCAGTTGAACAGGCGTGGTCGAGCTTTGTGTGGCCGAGTTCGTCAGGATGAGAACGATCCGGCGCGGTTCTGGCGCGCAGCAACCGACCCGCATCGAGGACGATCCACACCGCCTGGCTGCGCTCGGTCTGATAGCGACGCGTGATCAGTTGGCCGCGGCGCGCAGTGGCCGTCCAGCACACGTCGCGCAGATCGTCGCCCTCAAGATACTCGCGCAGGCTTTCGAAGTCCCGGCCCAAACCGCGCTGCCGTGCCTGGCGCAGTTGCAAATCGATCTGGCGGCTGCGCGCAAGAAAGATCTCCTGATCCTCACCCTGGCGCAACGCAGGGTACACGCGGACCATCTGCTCGAGCGGAGCAACGGCCCAACGCTCTATGAGTCCGAGCATCGAACGGTAGCGAAGATAAAGAGCTCCGGCGCGCGCATCGCCGCGCTCACGCGGCTCAACCCGGTATCGTGCGGCTGCGCGTACGCGCGGATAGGCACGCAGCAGATGCATGGCCGGCGCGGCCACCATTGCTTCCGGCAGGTCGTCGACGATGCGGCACTCCAAGATCGTTCCATCTTGGATGGTTCCACTCTGCTGCTCGACCGCAATCTCAATCTCAGTTTCGCTGTCGAGTGATGGAGCGTTGCTCCAGGAGCGCTCGACCGTGATCAGCGCGGGAGCCGGCAGGCGCAGCCCATCCCAAAGCGCAGCAAGAAGCACAAGGCCATCCCATAGCAGCATGCCGTAACCGAGGCGCGCGTCGAAAAATCCCGGCAAGGCAAGCAGCAGACCCGCAGCAAGTAGCCAGATGGCGCGTGGTGTGAGACCAAAGGCAAAGCGCCCGCGCGGCTTGCAAGTGTTTCGTACCGGCTCGGGATGGAATGACGGTCCCATCATCCCCTCGGCACGGCGACCGCAGCCAGCACATCGTTCAGCACCCGATCCGCTTCAAAACCTTCCAACTCCGCCTCCGGCTTGAGCAGAATGCGATGGCGCAGCACGGGAAGCGCAGCGCGCTTTACATCGTCGGGAACCATGTAGTCGCGATCTTCGAATGCGGCAAAGACCTGAGCGACACGCAGCAGGCAAATGGCGGCGCGCGGACTCGCTCCCAGAGCGAGCATGGGCCACTCGCGCGTGCGGCGGACGATTTCGAGGATGTAGTCGTAGAGATCGGCTTCGACGCGAATGGCGCGCACTTCGTCGCGTGCGCTGACGAGCAGATCGGCCGGGACAGGCTGGATCGCTGCATCTTCGAGCAGACCTGCATTGCTCGATCCGCGATGCCTTTCGAGCATCTGGCGCTCTTCTGCCTGGCTGGGATAACGGACCTTGATCTTGAGCAGAAAACGATCGAGCTGGGCCTCAGGCAGCGGATAGGTGCCTTCAAAGTCGATGGGGTTTTGCGTGGCGAAGACGGTGAACCACAGCGGCAGGAGGCGGCGCGTGCCGTCGCTCGTTACCTGCCGCTCTTCCATGCATTCGAGCAGAGCGGCCTGGGTGCGCGGCGGCATGCGGTTGATTTCGTCGACCAGGAGAAGATCGGTGAACACTGGTCCTTGATGAAATGTGAATGCATCGGTTCCCGGTTTGAAGATTGTCGTGCCCAGAATATCGGCCGGCATCAGGTCCGGCGTGGCCTGCACGCGCTGAAAACCCAACCCGAGCAACCGGCCGACGGATTTGACGATGAGCGTTTTCGCGATGCCCGGCACGCCTTCCAGCAGCGCGTGACCCCCGGCCAGCACGGCGACCATCACTTCGCCAATTACTTCATCCTGCCCGGCGATCACGCGCCCGAGTTCCGTACGCGTGCGCTCCAGCAATTGCCGCGTTGCCTGCAATCTGGAAGCGCTGTCGCTCGCGACCGGTAAAGGGTTTTCTTCGCTCATCCAAATCTCCTCGCGCCTATTCCGTTCTCTTCGGCCCGTTCCATTCGGCCATCAGATCGTTTTCCTTCTGAAAGCTCGATCGACCTCACACTTGAGTGCGGCGCGAGCGGGCGGCCGCCTGAATCTTTTCACAATGGCGGCTGAGCGCCTGCACCAGCGCCAGCGCCCGTTGCGGACGTAGTGCGTCGTTGTGACCGGCTTCTTCGCTGGCGGCAAGGTCGGCCTCCAATTCCTCGCCGGCCTGGGGAAATCTTCGACGCAGCGCCGCGCCCAACTCCGCCGCGCTCATCTGCGCTCCACGCAATCCGCACAGCTCGGTCATCTGATTGCGAAAGCGATCATAGGCAAGCCGCACCGCTGTGGCCGAGGCGCCCGCCTTGGCGTAGAGCGAGCCCAGCGCTTCAATGAATTCTACCGGCGTTGCCCGCGGAGGCAGCGGCAGGTTGCGCACCGGCCCGCTGCGCCGGCTGAAGCTGAAGATAATCAGCAACGCCAGACCGCAGAGCCCGGCCATTAGGAGATTGAGCGCCGGTCCCTTTGCATAGAACCACTCCGATCGTACTTCACCGTGCAGCGATTCATCCCAGTAGAAGCGGTGGCTTTCGCGCGAGCCCAAGGCGTTCAGAAAAAATGCGAGATTTCCTGCGCGGCCGATCGACCCATTCTCAAGCGGCGTGGAGCTTGCCCACCACACCACGTGCCCTGCGCCGGAATCATATTCCACGACTGCAGGGTCGCCGCCGCAGTCGTACTCCACGCGATAGCGGGGACTGGTCAACTGCCAGCTGGCCGAGGGAACCATCCACACTTCACCTGATCCGGCGAGCGGATCGAGCCCCTCCGCGGCCAGCTTGCAGGCGGCCAGCTCAAATTGCGTGGGGGGTCTTACGGCTCCATCGGGCGCGAGCAGTCCGCCACCCAAGCCGGTGACCAGCACGCGCCCGCCGCGTTGCAGGATATCGTTCACTGCTTTGAAGTCCGCCGTGCTGGTGAGAAACGGTTCTGCGATGATCACCACGGTTTGCGCGTTCGCCTGCGCCGCAAGGTCGCTCAAGGGCTGCTCCCATCGCTCCACAGTGTATCCGCTTGCTTGCAGCAATTCGTACGCGGCGCGCGCTCCGTGCCGGCCAGTCAGGTAGCTGCTGGGCACAGGATTGTCATCGTGATTCTGATTGCGGGCGAAGATTGCTGTGATGAGCGCCAGCACGATCACCGCGGCCAGGCAGATAAGCAACAGCCTGCGATCCTTTGCATCCAGCGAAGCGAAGAGCGTCATGCCACCCCCAGCGCAGCGGCCATTTGCAAGGCTGACTGGAAGTCAGAGGAGTGCGCTTCGCGGCCTCCATACCACGTGTGCTCGAAGCTGCTGGTGAGCGCCGTCAGGTTCGCCTTGCGCGGGTCGGCTGCTGACAACAGTCGAAGATATTCGCGCGGCGTGCGCGCGCGGTCCGCGGGCCACAGTCGTTTTGACTCGAGCCGCGAGATCGAGGCCCAGTAGAGAAAATGGATGGCCTCGCGCCAGCGCGCCTGCGCCGCCATCTTGTGCGCGTCGTCGAGCCACAACTGCCATTCACGCGCTGACGGAGCACTGCCGGCCGGTGGCGCATCGGACTTAAGCTGTGCGCGGGAACGCCGCTCGATCCGGATAAATGCCCAGATCAGCGCCGTGCCCAGAGCGCCCAAGAGCAGTGCGCGCAGCGTGAAGGCAATCCACGGAGATCGATAGCCAAAACTGATCAGCCGACTGAAGATTCTAACGAGCCAGTTCTCCAGCCCTTCCCGCAGGCGCTCTCGCGTCGAGA
>JASHVE010000433.1 GCA_030039675.1 Acidobacteriaceae bacterium
AGGTAATGACAAATTATACCGTGCGCAGACGATTCGAACGGCAGCGGAAGGTGGCGCGATCAATATCGCGAATTGTCGAACAGGTTGGCAGAGCCGGATTTCGGGAAACGTGGCAGGAGCGACGGGACTCAAACCCGCGGCCTCCTGCGTGACGGGCAGGCGTTCCAGCCGAACTACGCCCCCAAAACCTGCAATTCGCGATCTTCCTGCTCTACCTCTCCCTCTACGAGTTGCATGATCTATAAGGCTTCTGTGACAGAGCAGAGGTCAAGTAGCAGTCGAAATGAATACCGAATTGTTGGGCAGTATCCAGCAACCCAGGTCAGCGCGCCGCACACATTTGCAAAGGGTACTTTGGCAGAACCGATAACAGCCGCATCGTACCGTTGAATGTCAGCGTAAGACTCTTATAATTCGCGGGGAGACGGGCCCCCTCTCCCTGTGCCCCTCTATCCCACCTTCCCCGGTTACGGCCGTCCCACAGTGACCCATCCGTTCGTTGTTAAGGCTGTCCAGCGCCAATCGCCGGCTCGATGTTTGTTAACCCTCTGATGTCAAAGTGGTCGAAGGAACCCCACACCCTTCATCCAGACGTCGAGATCAATTACCAGTCGATCGGATCGGGCGGAGGACGTCAGCAATTCTTGGCGAAGACAGTTGCTTTCGGTGCCAGTGGCGCTCCGCTTACAGATGACCAGGTTGCACAAGCTGGCGGCCCGGAGAATGTCGTGCACCTCCCGGTTACACAACCATCTGTCGTGATTGCCTACAATCTGCCGGGCGTTCCGAAGTGGGCCGCCTCAACTAAAGATCTTCCCGCTGACTTGAGATTCTCAATTACGAATCAGGCTGGCGCGCAGGCACACCCATCGTCGTGTACAAGGACATTTCGTGGACTCGGCCCTAAATTGTCGCGTAATCGCCAATGCGCTCACCGAGCTCGAAATCGAGTTCCGGGTGGTTGACCGGGAATACAGAAGTGACCTAATTCTGGTGCATTTCCGAGTCGCGAAGGTGGGTGCGACGACACGGCCGGGCTCAGGGTTCACAGGATGACAGGCCATAGCGGGAACTTCTGCATAGGTGTTCACGTTTTTTGAGCGGCGCAATGACAACTAGCCCCTTCCCATAGTCATTCGAGTGGTGTATGCTATGTTCCCATAGCCATTCGAGTGGAGAGAATGCTCATGGTCATGAAAAAGCCGCCCGAAGACGGAGAGATTCTGCAGGGCACCCTGGACATGCTGATCTTGCGCACCCTGGTCATGGGGCCAGCACATGGGCACACCATTGCGCATGCCATCGAACAGACATCGGAGAATGCGCTTGAGGTCGAGCAGGGATCGCTCTATCCGGCGCTCCACCGTCTCGAGGACCGCGGCTGGGTGAGCTCGGAGTGGGGAGTGAGCGAAAACAATCGCAAGGCAAAGTTTTACCGGCTTACGCAGCGCGGGCGCAAGGAACTGAATGCGGCAGCGGGCCGGTGGCGCAGGATGACACGCGCCATCGGCCTCATTCTTGGGGAAACGTTTGAATGACGAGAAGGGAGAGCCGGGATGAGTGTGCGGCGGTTTACCGATCGGACCAAGAAGGACCAGGATTTCGCGGAAGAGATTGAATCTCACCTCGCCCATCAAAAAGACGCGAACCTGGCGCGCGGGCTCTCCGAGGCAGATGCACGGCGCGAAGCGCGGGTGCGCTTCGGCAATCCGCGGACGGTGCGCGAGCGGGAGTGGCGTTATCGCTCATTTCCCGGGATCGAAGACCTGTGGAGGGATTTGCGGTTCGCGCTGCGCGCTCTGGCAAAGACGCCAGGATTCGCTCTGATTACCGTGGCAGTGATCGCTGTGGGCATCGGCGTAAACACCGCAGTTTTCTCGGTGATCGACACCGTGCTCCTCAAGCCGCTTACGTATCCCCACCCGGACGAATTAGTTTCGCTGGTGAATACGAGCCCGGCAGGTAATTTTCCAGGAGCCACGATCCAGAGGTTCAGCCTGTGGAGGCAGCAGAGTAGCATCTTCCAGCAGGTGGCCGCTTACGATTTTGGCGGAGCCGGGCTGAACATCGCCGGAGGCGACCATCCGCAGCAGGTGCAGGGTGTCCACGTCTCGGCAGACTATTTTGCCATGTTCGGCGCCCCGGTAGTTGCGGGACGCACGTTTACCGCCGCGGAAGACAGCCCGAACGGCGGCCACGTGACCGTGTTGAGCTATGGGCTGTGGAAGAGGCGATACGGCGCGAATCCGAATATCGTCGGTTCGACGATTCAGCTGGATGGCGCGCCGTATCTTGTGGTCGGAGTGATTGGCCCAGGGTTTGCGACTGACACGCCCACCGATCTGTGGGTGCCTTACCAACTCAACCTTGACTCGAAGGACATGGTGACGTTCTTTACCGTGGCGGCGCGCCTCAAGCCGGGCGTGACCAGCGCGCAGGCCAATGCTCAATTGCGTCTGGTTGCGGATGAGTTTCGCAGGCTGTACGGCGATAGCTCGCTCCCGCGCGGCGGCGGATTCGCCGTGGTGTCGCTTCAGCAGGAGACGATTGGGGACACAGGCTCGCGGCTCCTGGTTCTATGGGGAGCGGTCGGGTTTGTGCTTTTGATTGCCTGCGCGAACGTGGCGAATCTTCTGCTGGCGCGAGCCGCTGCGCGGAAGCGGGAGTTTGCGACGCGCGCAGCGCTCGGAGCGGGCCGCGGCCAGATCATCCGGCAACTTCTCGTGGAAAGCTTGACGCTGTCGCTGACGGGAGGTCTGATCGGGCTGGGACTGGGGTTTGCGGGAGTGCGCCTCCTGCTGACGATCAATCCTGGCGATATTCCACGCATTGGCCAAGACGGCGCAGGAGTCACGCTCGATCTCAATATCCTTCTGTTTACGCTGGGAATCTCTCTTCTGACAGGATTGGTGTTCGGCCTGTTTCCCGCCATCAGCGCGTCGCGGACGAATCTGGCAGCTGCGTTGAATGAGAACGGAAGCCACGCCAGCATGGGTGTTCGCAGCGGCAAGCTTCGTTCGGTGCTGGTGGTTGCCGAGATGGCGCTCACGGTGGTGCTGGTGATCGGCGCGGCACTGCTGATCCGGACGTTCATGAACCTGGAGGGAGTCGATCCGGGGTTTGCCATGCACAATGTGATGACGCTGTCGATGTCGGTGAGCGGCGACCGCTTTCAGACGACAGCGCCTGTGGCCCAGGTGATCCGCGACGGAACCGAGCGATTGCTTGCGGTTCCGGGAGTGGCGGATGCGGGGGTGAGCAATTGCCTGCCCATGGCGGGCGGGTTCGGCATGACGTTCGATGTGGTTGGCCGTCCCAAGGGGAATACGCCCTTCACGGGCGGAGCGGGCTTTTGCTCGATCTCGTACAGCTACTTCAGCACGCTGAAGATACCCCTGTTGCGCGGGCGCACCCTCACACGGCACGACGATGCCGCGGCGCCGGGAGTGGTTGTGATCAATGATGCGATGGCGCGCCGCTACTGGCCGAACGGTGATCCGCTTCGCGACCGGATCGTGATTGGTGCGGGTGCGGGCCCGGCGTTTGCCGAGGGTGCGCGACAAGTGATTGGAATTGTCGGCAACACGCATGACCGCGGGCCGGAAGTCGAACCAACTCCGATGATGTACATTCCACTGGCGCAGATGCCGGATCTGGAGACGGCGCTGAATTCGAAGGTGGCTCCGCTGTGGTGGTTTGTGCGCAGCCAGGGCGATCCTCGCACACTGGTGACTCCGATCTCCACTGCGTTGCGGGTCGCAAGCGGAGGCCTTCCGGTTGCGCATATTCGCACGATGGAGGAACTTGAGGCGACGAACATTGCACGGCAGAGGTTGAACATGCTGCTGCTCACGGTCTTTGGATGTGCAGGGCTGCTGATGGCGGCGATTGGGGTCTATGGGGTGATGTCGTACTCGGTGCAGCAGCGAACGCAGGAATTGGGCGTGCGCATGGCGATGGGCGCGCAAGCCTCAAATCTTCGCAACATGGTGCTTCGCCAGGGCATGACGCTCACGCTGGTGGGTGTCCTCATTGGTGGCGGCGGGGCCTTCTGGCTCACGCACTTTCTTGCCAGTTTTCTGTTTGCAGTGAAACCTCTCGACACGATTTCGTTCCTCGCTCCGCCGCTGGTGCTAAGTGCTGTCGCGCTCCTTTCAATCTGGACGCCGGCAATGCGGGCCACCCGGGTTGATCCGATGACTGCGCTCCGGGTGGAATAAGCAGGGCAAGAGGAACAGCGGAAGAACTATTGATCTTTCGTCCCAGTCGCAAGGCTCAGGGTACTCAGGATGACAACGGCAAAGTTCGTTCTGACTGTATCACCGGCCATAGGGAAATAACGAAGTAATGAACATCTGAGCGTACTGTTATCGGAAACATAGCTACCGGTTGACCGACGATAGGCCCAGAATCAAAACTGGTCCCCAACCGGTTCATTTACCGGTTCAAGAACATCTTCAGCCAGTCCGATTCTTCGGCGCCGTCGCAGTCGACGGCAATATCTCCAGTAGCAGCTTCGGACAGGCCGTGAGCGCCATGCCGCTGCGCCCGATGCGATTGGCAGTGCACTATCGATTCTGATTTGGCGCTTCCAACGAGTGCGCCAACGGCTCGGAATGAGAATTTGGAAAGGCGTCGAGATTGTTGACATCGCTGCGCTCAAGGCAGGCGAACACTCTCTTAACGCTAACCCAACCGCGCTTCAGTCGCAGTCCGCGCGGCCTGCTCACTTGTCCGCCGGCTCAAAGGTGGCTTCGACCGTGTTGATTGCATACGGCCCTGTTGGAATGGTCAGCTCGTGGCCGGCATCTTCCAGGTGGAGCGGACTTGGATTCTTCTCCATCAAATCCGTTTCGGCCGCGCTGATTGCGGTCTCCGGCAGATGCAGAGTTACGTCGGCAGACTTACCGTCAAATTCGTAGTAGCGGAAAATCAGGCCGTTGCTGTCTTCTGCTTTTTTGATGGCCGTGATGATTACGTTATTCGGGCTAATGCTGACAAAGGACCGGTTTGCCGGCCAGGTTCCGGCATGGGGCTGCACCTCGACCGCAATCAAAGGGTAATTGAGATCGTAGCCCTGGCGCATCGTTCCTCCGGTCTGCCAGTCGCCGTTGTGTGGATAGAGCGCATAAGTGAACTCGTGATACCCCTGATCTGCAAACCGGCCGTCCGGCGCCGGCATTACAGGTGACCGCAGCAGTGAGAGCCGAATCACGTTCCCTTTGGCGTCATAGCCGTATTTACTGGCGTTGAGCAGACTGAAACCTTCCTCTGCGTCGGAGATGTCGCCCCAGCGCTGCGCCGGGACCTCAAACTGCGCCTTCTCCGCAGGAGTGTTGCGAGTGGTCGGCCGTTCGATGGTGCCGTAGGGGATTTCAAATGTAGCTTTGGTCGCCTGCACATTGACGGGAAATCCGACTTTCAGCAGGATGTGTTGTTCGTGCCAGTTGACCTTGGTGTGGATATCGATTCGCGGCGTGTCCGGGTGGACCACGATATCGCGGACAAAATCGGAATTCTGAAACTTATTCCTGATCTCAATGACCGCACGCTCAGGGCCGCTCTCAACTACCTTGACCTCTTCAGGATCTTTCAGGTCCCAGCTCTTTCCGTCGAACGAGATTTCCCAGGCATCCTGTCGTGCGGGCTTGTCCACGAAGGTCTGCAGCAAATCGCCGCATCCGCCCGGTGCGAGGATTTCCCGGTGATCCGGCTTTTCGACAAGGCTGGTTACACATCCCGTCTTCGGATCGATCTGCATCCGAAAGTATTCGTTTTCGACCGTCGTGCCGCTGACCTTGAGCGAGCTGGGAACTGCCGCTGCGTGGCGAACTGCGCGAACATGAATCACCTTATATCCCAGGGACGGAACGCCGGGCACCATCACCTGCAGCCGGGTTCGTTGCGTTGCGTCGTCGGTCGAAATCACCTGTGACAGCAGAGGCCTGCCGGCATCATCTACAGCTTCAAGTTGCTCCGCCGGGGACGGCGTGTGAACTTCAACCGTAACCGGTGCCGTCCTCTCCCATGAGAGAGAATTGAAGATGACAAATGGGACCCCTGCACCTTGCGTATCGATATTGGCGGTGAGGCTATCGAGCGAACCGTTCAGCAACTGCGCGCTCTCCAGGCTCGCCTCATTCAGGTTGCGTGCGGCCTCAACATAGTTGTTTCCCACACCTGACCCGGGCATGACGTCGTGAAAATCATCGAAGAGAACTTTTTTCCATATCCCTTCGAATTGTTGGTTGGAGTATGGTGTCTTGAGCATCGAGAACGAAAGCGC
>JASHVE010000434.1 GCA_030039675.1 Acidobacteriaceae bacterium
AAGAGGGCCACGCCGCGGGCGCAGAGTTACCCCAACGACCCCGGCTCTCCGAGCCACCCGTCGCTGGGGACCCCTCTGACGCGCCCGAGACAGGGAAGAAGCAATGATTGTTGCCATGCAGGAAAATGCGACCGAAGAACAGATCGACGCTGTCATCGAAGTGATGGAGGAGGCCGGTGTCGACGTTCATCGAACCACCGGCGCCATGCAAACCATTCTGGCCGCTGTGGGACCCACAGCCGGCCTCGACCTGAGCAAATTTGAAGTGCTGCCCGGCGTGCTGCAGGTGCACCGCATCAGCTCGCCTTACAAGCTGGCCGGCCGCGCCTTTCGGCCGCACGGCACCGTAGTTGAATTTCAGAACGGTGCCACGATCGGCGGCGAACAGGTGGCGATGATCGCGGGCCCCTGCTCGATCGAGAATCCCGAACAGATCTTTGCCATTGCCGCATCCGTGAATGCCGCAGGAGGGAAGTTTCTGCGCGGAGGCGCGTTCAAACCGCGCAGCTCGCCGTATTCCTTTCAGGGCCTCGGCATTCCCGGCCTCAAGCTGATGCGCGAGGCCGCAGATGAGAATGGCCTGGCGATCGTGAGCGAGGTGATGGAGATCGCGCAGATCGAGGCGATGCTGCCGTACGTGGACTGCTTCCAGGTGGGCGCGCGGAATATGCAGAACTTCAACCTGTTGCGCGAGCTGGGCCTGGTGCGCAAGCCGGTGCTGCTGAAGCGCGGCATTGCGGCCACCATCGAGGAGCTGCTGCTCTCGAGCGAGTACATCCTTTCCGGCGGCAACTACGATGTGATCCTGTGCGAGCGCGGCATCCGTACCTACGAGACGGCCACGCGCAACACGATGGACATCTCGGCGATCCCGGTGCTGAAAAAGCTTTCGCATCTGCCGGTGGTAGCCGATCCCTCGCACGGCACGGGGCGGCGCGACATGGTGGCACCGATGGCGAAGGCCGCGGTAGCCGCCGGTGCAGACGCTCTGCTGATCGAGATTCATCCGAATGCCGACAAGTCCGTTTCCGACGCCGCGCAGACGATGTACCTCGAAGACTTCGCGAAGTTAACAGCAGAACTGCGCGCGATTGCCGCGGCTGTGGGGCGGACGTTGTAATCTAACGGAACAGCGTGACTCACACCAGCAAGATTCTGCATGATTGAACGCATCGCTATTCTCGGCACGGGCCTGCTGGGCACCTCGGCGGGCCTGGCGTTGCGCGCGTCCGGTTTCACCGGCCAGATCACAGGCTGGAACCGCACTTCGTCCGAGGCGTATCACGCGCTCTCGATGGGCGCGCTCACAGATGTTGCGGAAGATGCCATTCACGCGGCTCGCGAGAGCGAAGTGGTGCTGCTGGCGATGCCCATCTACGCGACGCTCGACTTTATGGCGCAGCTCTCCGGCGCGCTCGGGCCGGACCATCTTGTGACGGATGTGGGCAGCACCAAGCGGCTCATCGCCGAGTCGGCCGCGCGCCTTTACAACAAGCCCAACCGTCCCGCATTTCTTCCCGGCCATCCCATGGCGGGCAAAGAACGCGGCGGCGCGGGGCTGGGCGACGCCAACCTGTTTCGCGGCGCCGTGTGGCTCTTTACGGACGGTTCTGCGGTGCGCCGCACAGAACGGGCCGCGGAGCTGGTGCTATTGTGGCGGCAGTGCGTACTGGCCATGGGCTCGCGTATTCTCGATCTCGATCCTGTCCGGCATGACGAGCTTGTGGCGTGGGTTAGCCATCTGCCGCAGTTTGTAGCCACGGCTCTCAGCGCCCTGCTCGAAGACGAGGTGGGTGATGCACCGGAATTAAAAGATGTGGGCGGGCGCGCGCTGCGCGAGATGACGCGCCTAGGCGCCAGCCCATATTCGATGTGGCGCGACATTGCGCACACCAATACCGAGCCTGTCGAGCAGGCCCTTCACGCACTGGAGCTGCGCCTGGCACACCTGCGCGAGAATCTGCGCACGCCGGCGTTGCGTAATGAGTTTGACCAGGCGAACCGCTTCCGGCGGGAGTAGCGCCAAGAGCGGAGAAGCCAATCAGAGCCGCAGCACACCGCTCGCCACAATCACGCAGCGGCCCGAAAGCTTGACGACACCATCGCTCACGCACACCGTTAGCAGGCTCGGCCGGCCCATCTCATGGCCCTGCTCGACTGCGAGCGCCTCGCCCTCCTTGCAGATTCCGCAGGCAATAAGCTGGCACGCCAATGGTCCCGCTGCACTTCCCGTTGCCGAGTCTTCCACCAGTCCGACACCGGGGTTAAAAAATCTTGCATGGGCCACGGCTGCCGGCGAGACCGGATCGAGCGAAAACAGATAGCACCCTTGCCCGCCCGCTGCATGGAGGATCGAAGTCAACCGGTCTGCATCGGGGCGGGCTCTTTGAATCGCCTCTCGACTGCGCAGCGGAACCAGGAGGTGCGAGGCACCGGTGGAGACAACCTGCGCTGGCAGTTTCGTCGCGAGGTCTGCGGGGTTCAAGCCGAGCGCCGCAGCCAGGGAATCGAGATCGCTATGCGTTCTGCCAAACGCGGGGGCTGCCTGTGTTAACGTGACGGACCTGGGCCTCTGCCCTACTACATCGATCTCGACCGGCAGCGAACGATCTCCGATCTCCTGCGTAAACTCGTTCCGCCCATCGGTGAGCTTAAGCAATCCCGACTCCGCGAGCCACCACCATGCGCCCATGGAGTTGTGCCCGGCGCCAAAGACCTCCACTCCGCCTGCAGTGAACGACCGCAGCAACCACGCGGCAGGGGGCTGCCGGGGAGCGAAAAGAAACGTCGTCTCCGCTTGCCGCAGCTCGCGCGCAATCTCTGGCATGGCCGGCTCATCCAGCGGGTCCGCGCCGGGAACCACTGCAAGAGGATTGCCCGTGAGCGGTTGCTCGGCAAACACGTCCACAAGATGAAAGGAAATTTGCATTGCGGATCGGGCC
>JASHVE010000435.1 GCA_030039675.1 Acidobacteriaceae bacterium
GCCACCGGCCGCCGGTGCCAGCTCTTTTCGCCCTCGGAGGCATAAAACGGCACTGCCAGCAGGATTGCGATCCCCACGATCGGAGCAATCAGAAGTACCGGCGTCTCCATCGCCGGCGGCAGATAGGAGAGACAGGTGTAAATCCAGAGGAAGAAGAAGTCGGGCTTGGGAACGGTATCGATGATCGACGGGTCCGGTTGCCCGCCGGGTCCGAACGGGCCGAAGACAAACGCGCAGACCGCTACCGCCGCCAGAACTGCGCCGGAGAAGACCAGGTCCTTCCAGAACGCGCCCGGGACAAACGGAATGCCGTCTTCATGAGTGAGCTTGTGATATTCGGCAATGTAGGTCGAGCGGTTTACCAGCCGCCCGGGCATCGGCCACTCGTTGACGCCGAGCTTGAGCACCATCCACACGTGCAGCGCAACAAACACCAGCATCGCGCCGGGGATAACGAAGACATGCAGCGCGAAGAAGCGCGACAGCGTTGGGCCGGCGATGGTGGGTCCGCCCAGCAGCAGATGCACCAGCCCGCCGCCGATCCACGGCACGCGGCTCACGATCGACGCGCCGATGCCGAGACCCCAGTACGCGTCCTGATCAAAGCGCAGCACCTGGCCCGTAAACGCCATGCCCAACGTCATCAGCAGCAGAAAAACGCCCAGAAGCCAGGTCAGCTCGCGCGGAAACTTGTACGCGCCGAAGAGAAACACCTGCGCCATGTGGATGAGCACGATGGCGACCATGAAATTTGATCCCCAGCCGTGCAGCGCGCGCAGAAACCATCCCAGCGGAATCTGGTGATTGAGTACGTTGAGGCTGCCCCAGGCTGCTCCCGCCGATGGGACGTAGATAAGCCCCAGAAGAATGCCGGTAAAGATCTGCAGAAAGAGCAGCGTGAACGCGGCGCTGCCGAAGACATAAAACCAGCTCGCCGTGTTGCGCGGCACCGGATGCAACACAGCGTCTTTCACCGGCCCTTCAAGCTGCAGCCGGCGCTCTAGCCACGTATACACGCGTTGCGCCGTTTCCGTTATCCGCGGCATGGGCTGTCTCCGTTGCCAAGCTTGATGTTCACCAGTTTCGCGGAGTTCGAAAGCGTGGGCATCTGCCCGGCATCGATCCGCAGACTGCCGCCTTCGACCTTCCAGTCGTAGGTAAACAGTCCGCGCTCGGGCGGACCAGAGGCCCGCGAGCCGTCCGCGTAATATACGCCGCCGTGGCATGGGCACATGAAGAGCTGCGACTGCGGAAACCAGCGCACTGGGCAGCCCAGGTGGGCGCAGTTGATAGCGAAGACGCGGAACTGGTCGGCGCTTTCGTGACGCACATAACAGGCCACGTTATCGGTTGCGCCGTCCCATGCGTGTGTGTAGGGATTCTTGTAAAAGGCGAGCCGGGTTTCGCCCACGGGATAGTCGTCCACCGCTCCCAGCGTGACCCAGGATTCATAGCTCGAGTCCTTCTTCCACGGCGCGAAGAGATAGCGCACGATCGGAACGGCCAGCACCAGGCCTACAAAGCCATTGAGCGCAATGCCGGCCTTCAGCAACAGCCAGCGGCGCGATATGTTGCGCGGGTCGCCGCCGGTCGCCTGCTGCGACAACTCAGTTACCGGTGCATCGCCGGTTCGCATCAATTGTTGTTCCTGGCTCATTGCAATTACCTCCCGGCCTGCGCAGTAGAAGCGGTAGAAGTGGATGGCGGCGCGTTTCGCAGCGATCCGAGATATGCAACAATATCGTCAACCTCCTGCGCAGAAAGCGGTGTCGTCAGTTTGCCGTCTGGGCTGTCATGCCGCCAATCCGGCTGGCCGATGTCCGGCCGCCCGGCGATGATGATGCTGCGCAATTGCTGATCGGCCACAAGCGCAAGATAAGTGGGACTCGTGATCTGCTGCTCAAGCGAAGACGCGTGACAGCCTGCGCAGCGGGCGCGATACGCCGCTTCGCCATGATGCGGATCGGCGGTCTGCGGCTGTTCGTATGGCGGCGGCACGGCGCCGCCAAAGGCATTCGGCACCGACCACTGCTTCCGCATGCCCGCAATGAGTGCGTCGATCTGGCGGTTGCTCAACATTCCGCCGGCCGATTGCGCAAAGGCCGACATCTCGGTGCCGGGTATGCCGCCGGAGATCCACGAGTTCAGCACATCGTCGTCGGCAAGAGCCTGATACTCCGGATTGCCCAGGTCGATCGCTGGACCGTTCTGCCCATTGCGCCCATGACAGGCAGCGCAATTCTGGTTATAGAGCGTCGCAAAGTCGGTCACCTCACTCGGCCGCGCCTTCGCTGCCGAAGGATATCCAGGTGCGTGCCCGCAGCCGGACATTACCGCAGCAAGACAAACAGCGAGTGCCGCAAGAACGAGCCGCATCAGTTCGTCTCCTTATCGCGCGGCGGTCCGGCCTCGGGGTTCGAAAGCATCAGTCCTGGCGCCTCAATGCCCAGCCGCGCCGCGAACGGCAGCGATTGGCCGGTGCTGATGCGCTCCTGGCGCGCGACGACAATTCCCGCGACCACACCATAGACCACTTGCGAAACCAGAAACCATCCCCACTGGATGTGCGCATCGAGCGCCGGGTTAATAACGCCCATGAAGGCGTGCAGAATGCCGGTCCACAAAACCGGGGCTAGAATGCCGCCCAGCACAATCGGATGCCGCGGGAACATCGGCAGCATCGCGCCATAAAGCAGGCCGACGAGCACGCAGGTCACCGCGTGAATGGCAGTGGCCACCAGCAGCCCCTGCCAGTGAAACGTGGCGATATCCGCCGTTGACGGATTGCTCCAGTGCGCCACACCCGCGCCGCCCAGCAGGTTCACTGGATACCAGATGCTGTGCTGTGCAATCCATCCATAGAGCAGCGCGGGAACGATCATGGCGAATCCCCCCGCAATGCCTCCCTTGATGCCGCTCACCACCGGGTAGGTTTCCACCGGCAGGTGGGCGCGGTGCTTGGGGCTCAGCACAATGCGCTCGACGAGCGCGCGCGATGACGCAATGACCACAGGCTGGTCGATGACCTCGACCTCTTCGTGCTGTTCCACGGGAAGAACCTGCCGGAACCATCCCACGCAGCCGGAGACCATCAGCACCGCCCCGAGAAGGCTGACACCGTAATCCGTCACCAGGCCGGCAACCAGCAGCGTAAATCCGAAGGCCAGCACGATCGGCCACGCCGTAGGCGCGGGCAGATGCAGATGAGCTTTGTGGCCGTATTCCGCTTTTTTCTGGAGGATCTCTGCCATAAGCGTCACCTTCCTACGATGTACACGACGGTGAAAACCACTACCCACACCGCATCGACAAAATGCCAGTAGAGTGCCAGCACCTGGATGCGTTCGGCGTGGCTCTGCTTCACGTATCCGAGCAGGGTAAAGATCATCACCAGCAAGAGCATCAAGAGGCCCACCACCACGTGCGTCGCATGCAGGCCCACGAGCGAGTAAAACGTGGTGCCGAACAGGTTGGTGCGCACCGTGAGATGGTCTTCAAAGATCAGCTTGCGCCACTCAATCGCAGTTCCTGCCAGGAATTCGATTCCCAGGGCCATCGTCAGCGCCCACAACGCGGCAAAGCGGCGCATCTGTCCATGCTTGATGGCATGCTCGGCCAGAACAATGGTCAGGCTGCTTGAAAGCAGGCAGATGGAGTTGAAGATCGGCACTTCGAGAATCTGCGGCGTAGGCCCATACGTGCTGCGGCCGATGTAGTAGACATACGCGACGACAAAAATCGTAAAGATGGCCGACTCGGCGATGATTAGGCAGAACATGCCCACGCGTCCGCGCGAAGGCAGCTTCCAGGTTTCGTCCGCGAAGATGGGAACTGTGCTCATCGTTCGTACTTCCAGTCAGGATCGTTCGGATGCTTGATGTCCCACAGCGGACGGCGGCTGCGCACCACCGGCTCTTCAGCAAAGTTGTAATCCGGCGGAGGCGAAGGCGTTGACCATTCGAGCGTCCACGCATCCCACGGATCG
>JASHVE010000436.1 GCA_030039675.1 Acidobacteriaceae bacterium
ATCACGCTGGAAGATCTGAAAGAGAAGGGCCACGTTCCGCTCGCATTTCACCGCGATCCTGAAGGACATCCCTTTCAGCCGTACACTTCCGGTCCGTTCGCGACACCGAGCGGCAAGATCGAGTTCTACTCGGAGACGCTCGCGGCTGCGGGCGAAGATGCGCTTCCGCGCTTTGTCCCGCCGGTTGAATCGCGATGGAGTGAGAAAGCGCGGCGCTATCCGCTCGAGCTACTGCCGCGAAAGAACGACAACTATATGAACTCGACCTTCGCGAACCTCGAGGGTCATCGCAAAATGGAAACGAAGACCAGCCAGCGGCTTGAAATGCATCCTGCCGATGCCGAATCCCGCTCGATTGCCGAGGGCGATGCGGTGCGCGTCTTCAACGACCGCGGATCGCTGAAGCTGACCGCGCTGCTCAATCCGAATCTGCCGGCGGGTGTTGTGGCGGCGCGGCTCGACTGGGCCAAGCTGCAGCCCGACGGCGCCAATGTGAATGTGCTCACCAGTGAGCGGCTCACGGACATCGGCGCCGGCGCGACATTTTACTCCACGCTGGTGGAAGTAGCGAAAGCTTAACTACTGCGCTTCCTGTCCACACGCTGCAAGTCTGCAGCATTAGCGCACAAGTTCCGAGACGACTTCTACCTCTTGATGCCGCGTGCTGCCCGGCACGTCCAGTGAGCCCAGAACAGCCGGCTTTCCCGGCTGCAGATCCGATGTTGCCTCGAGAACCGTCTGACGGATCACCGGGTCTGCCACAGAGATGCCCGCGCGCTCGTCGGCTACACTCGATTGAGCGATCTTGGTGCGCAACCGCACGCCGTCCGCGTACGCTTCGAGAGAAGCCTCGATGTTCAACCCCACGTCGATATACTGCACCTGAGAGTTTTGTGCAGATGCGTTCTTGTTCGTAGTTCCAGTGACGATCGGTACTTTACTGCCCTGTTTCAGAATCGTCTTCCCTTCCGAAACGACCGCGATGAGCGCGAAGCTCTGTGCTCCAACGCGCCTTCCGCTTTCTATGTCGGCGATGGTGTAGGTGAGACGATACGCCTGCCGGGGTTTGTCAATTTCAGAAAGCATCTTCCGCGCGAGTTGAATATCTTCAGGCGTACCGCGCATGGAGATCGCGTTTTCTGATCCGACGTAATAGACTTTGGCCCTCGGCACCATATTCCGAAGGTCAGTCACGATGTCGTTTGCCTCGCGTTGCTCCGTCACATTGGCCAAGTAAAGCGTCTGGTAACTTCCTGTGTCAGATTGTTGCGGGGTAGGTTTGTCGCCTTCTTGTTGTGTTTGCGCGCCCACGTTTCGCGTTTGAAAAGTGAACGTGAGTACAACGGCGATCAGCATCCAGGCGGAGCTCTGCATCCGTCTGCCCGTGTGGACAGGATTCTCTTTCATATCTTGCCTCTCAAAATGAATTGAGAAGAGAGCCAGATTGCTCCCGGTCTGCGGTGACTTCTTCTATCGACACAGACGTACACGCCGAGCTTCCGCTCGATAATTTTTCGACAAGTTGAGAAGTTAGACGCGACTTAGAGCAAAACCAGAGTTGGTGTAGCCCTATCCAATTTCGCGCGGGGTCATCGCTCCCCGCTGGTCGCGCCGACTTGAGGGTAGTGCCTCCGGTCTACAGTAACTCTGGTTTTGCTATAGGGCGATTTGTACGCCGGGACGCACTTAGAGCGGTTCCACAGCTTATGTGCCCTCGCGGGAGCTGAAGAAGGTGGCATTTTCTTGAGGAAAATGCCGCTTTGCGGTAGCGGCTTCAGGATATAGCAACTGTGAAACCGCTGTAGAAGAGCTGGTGCCGTGCGATCTTGATCTCGTTGAGCCCGGCGATGTTCTTGCACGCGATCCAGTCGCACGCTGCGCGCCCAGAGACTAGCCAACGTTGCCGAAGGGATCGTCGAGCGAAGGACATTGCGGAGTGAGTAATTTAGAGCCGGATTCGGTGATGAGCAGATCATCTTCCAGGCGAATGCCGAATTCTCCGCGGATGTAAATGCCGGGCTCGTCGCTGAGCACCATGTTGGCCGCAAGATGCGGGCTCTGGTCCCAACCGAACATATTGTTTTTTACGAAATACGGCCACTCGTGCATGTCGAGGCCGATACCGTGGCCGAGCCGGTGGGTGAAGTAGGTGAATCCGGGACCGTAACCGCTGTCGACGATGATTTTGCGGGCCGCGGCGTCCACATCACCAGTGGGAACACCGGGACGGGCAGCACGGATGGCGGCCGATTGCGCGCGTTGCACGATGTCGAAGACGGACTTCATCTTGTCGGTAGGCTTGCCGAGCACGAACGTGCGCGTGATGTCGGAGGTGTAGCCCTCCACAACGCAACCGTCGTCGAGCATGAGGATGCTGCCCTCGCGCAGCGTCTGGGGCTGGCTCGAACCGTGAGGCAGAGCGGTGAACTCATCGACATTGAGGCTGGCCTCTCCTTCAAAACCTACACGCCGATAGGCGCGCGCGACGAGGGACTCGACATCGGCCGTGGTCATGCCGGGCTGGAGCGACTGAGCGACGGCGCGGTAAACAAGCAACGTGGCCCGGCATGCCAGGCGCATGCACTCAATCTCGTGCGCGTCCTTGATCATGCGGCAGCCCGCAGTAACCGGGGTGGCGCTCACAAGGTTCAGGTGAGGGTTGGCGGCGCGAATGCTGTCGCTGAAGACGAATTTCATGTTTTCGTCGAGACCGATCGTGCCGGAGGAGAGGCCGCGGTCTTTAAGGCCAACGCCCAGCAGAGCGAAAGGACTCTCATCTTCCTGCCAGACCAGCACGTCGGCGTCCTGACTCAATGGGCCGTCTTGGAGCAGCTCGCGTGCGCGGCCCTCCTCAAAGGCCGGGCAAACAAGAAAAGGTTTGGCGTGAGCCGAGATCACAAGAGCCCACAAACGCTCGCCGCCGTCCAGCCGCAGGCCCGCAAAATAAGAGGAGGAACTGGTATTGTTGGCGAGCACAACGGCGTCAATCCTTGCGGCGGTCATGAGCTCTTTGGCGCGCGCGATGCGAGACCTCCGCTCAGCGGCTGTGAAGGGCTTGGCCTGGCCGGAAAGAACCGGCAACGCCGCAATCGCCGGAGGCAGCGAAGAAGCCGAGTTATCCGAGGCGGTTTGCGCGCCCGCAAAGACGGCCGTCGCGGCAACAGCTCCACCGGCGCTGAGAAATCCACGCCGTGAGATGGTGGAGTGGATGGACATACATCTCCCTGATCATCAAG
>JASHVE010000437.1 GCA_030039675.1 Acidobacteriaceae bacterium
CAAACCTGCCGACGCTTCGAATACAGCGCCCAGCGCCCGTGGGGCCTGTTCTATGAGCTGGGTTTCGATCGCCGCGGCCGGCACGCTCGCCGCAGGCGGTGCGCTGATTCTGTGCGGCAAACCGCGCGCGGGCCTGGTGACGGCTGCCTCCGGCACGGCGCTGATCATGCTGGACCAGCAGGAAACCGTGAGCCGCTGGTGGAATGCGTTGCCCGGCTATCTTGCCGACATTCAGGATATGCTCGGCCGGGTCCAGACAGCAGTCGACGAGATCTCCGCGCAGCGCGAGCGGTTGAATCGGCTTCTTGCAAAGCAGCCCCGGCCCGTTGCCGCGCCCTGAGAGCGGCCGGCGAATGCGGTTCCTTGAGAGTAGGCCCTAAATCCCCAACTGCAGCCGGCCCGCCTCGCTGATGCGGTGCGGCGTCCATCTAGGCTCCCAGACCAGATCGACTTCGACCTTGCTGATGGTCGGGATGCCGGCGAGCCGATTATGCACCTGCTCGAAGATCAGGCCCGAGGCCGGGCACTGCGGCGTGGTGAGCGTCATGGTCACCTTCACCCACTGGCGCGGCCACGTGGGCGCGGAATCCGGATCCGGTCCGGTCTCGATCTTGTAGATCAAGCCGAGGTCGACGAGGTTCAGCTTTAGTTCGGGATCGAAGCAGCTGCGCAAAGCGGTCCGGATCTCTTCTTCTGAAAGCATTCCTTAGTTCTTTCGCTCCACCAGATAACGCGCAACGGATTTGAGTCCCTCGGCGCGGCTGCCGTACGGCGCCAGCGCGTCGAAGGCCTCTTCAATCAGCTGCGCGGCGTCCCGCTGACTCTGCTCGATGCCGTAAACTGCCGGCCAGGTGGCCTTTTCTGTGGCCTGATCCTTGCCCGCGGTCTTGCCCAGATGCGCCGAATCGACCGTCCTATCCAGCACGTCGTCGATGATCTGGAAGGCCAGCCCGGCTTTGCGGCCGAAGCGGTCCAGCCGCGCCGCATCGTCGGCATTTGCCCCGGCGTAGACGCCGCCGGCCACTATGCTGACGCGGATCAGCGCACCGGTCTTCGCGCGGTGAATGGCCTCCACCAGCTCCGGCGTAGGCTTACGGCCCTCGCTCTCGATGTCCAGCACCTGGCCGCCGATCATCCCGTCCACTGTGCCCACGGCGTTGGCGATTAGACCGATGATCTGGACCGTAGCCGCGGGCGGCGCATCGAGTCCTGCCAGTACCTCGAACGCCCGCGTCTGCAGCGCGTCGCCGGCCAGGATGGCGATGGCCTCGCCAAAGGCCTTGTGGCAGGTGGGCTTGCCGCGGCGCAGGTCGTCGTTGTCCAGCGCCGGCAGATCGTCGTGGATGAGCGAGTAGGTGTGGAGCATCTCAAGGGCCGCGCCCAGGCGTTCGATTCCTCTGGGCAAAGATCCGGCGATCGTCACACCCGCCTGCATGGCCAGTACCGGCCTGAGCCGCTTGCCGCCGGCAAAGGTGGAGTGGCGCATGGCCCCATGGATCGACGCTGGCACGGTATCTGCCGCTGGAATCAGGGTCTCCAGCGCCCGGTCCGTCAGCTCCGCGCCTTACTGAATGAGCGATCTTACGTCAACTGGCATTGTCTTCATGATAGACGAGCGCCGCTGTATCGTGGATCTGCTGCCGGCCGTCCTCTCACAAGGAAAATCTCCACCGCGTCGCAAAAATTTTCTCGGCCATTGCGGCCGAGACGGTGAGAACATGACGGCCATGGGTGCGACCCTTCACTCTCTGTGGTCACTGGCTCCCGCTGCCGCCCGGGCTACTTGGACCGACATGGTGTCCAGGTGGCCGCTCTGGCTTCTTGCACTCGCCATCGTCTGCATCGCGGTCGCGGTGCGAGCCGGTCGCGCGCCCCGGCACCAGCGATGGGCCGCGATCCGCGCGCAATGGGCGTACGAGCTGCGAGACGCATGCCTCGTCGTGCTTTGGATCGTCCTGCTTGTCTTCGGATGCGAGCTTTACCGGAGCGGGCAAAACGAGGCTTGGCAAAGGCTTCTGCAGAACCCGGATTTCTTGAAGAACGTAGCTGAACGCTCTTCCCGCATTCCGATAGGAACTTCCGCGTGGGACTCGCAAACCCGTTGCGTAGGGGTTCCGCTGCCTGCGGGATTCTCCGGCGGAAGCTATGCGCTCCCCTTCAAACCAGCCGGCCCATCGCCGCCGGTTCTCTATAACAATGGCCAAATGAAGCGCAAGGGCATCGATTACACCGTCTCTGACAGCACAATCGTCGTCAACTTCAAACCAACATCTCAGGATTCACTCTCCGTCTGGTACACGACCAACGATCCGCTTGCGGTTTATTTGCCATAACGCGCTAATCAGACCGCCGCGCACAGCGCTCGAAGAGATACAGCAAAACCAGCAGCAACACACTGGCCACGGTAATCCACCGGCTCAGGACAACATCCGGCGTGATTGTCCAGTCCACTGTCAGATCAATCGGACCCGGCTGAACCGGCACAACGATCAGGCCATCCTCGCGTTTGGGCAGATTCGCAACAGTCTGTCCATTTACCTGCACCCGCCACGCCGGATAGCTCAGGAGCCGAAGCACCAGGTAGCCGGCCTTCGGAACCGTAGCCCGCATCCACCGATGCTCTGGATCGGCCTGCAGCGCGGGCGTGCCCGAGAATGTCGCCTCGCAACTGCCCTGCGCCGCATTCCACACCAGATCCCCGTCGTCATCCTCTTTGCCCAGCACACTCGCAGGATCGCCGACCAGGCACGCGTCGGGCAGTCCCATGGCGATCAGCTCGCGGTCCGAATCGGGCGGCTCGTACTCATACATGCCCTCAAAGCCCGT
Organism: Acidobacteriaceae bacterium; assembly: GCA_030039675.1. Taxonomy (GTDB): domain Bacteria; phylum Acidobacteriota; class Terriglobia; order Terriglobales; family Acidobacteriaceae; genus Telmatobacter. The sequence continues at coordinate 2,827 of JASHVE010000437.1, forward strand.
GCCGGACCGAAAATCTGCCAGCGCGGAAGCAACCGTGTCCTCCGGATAGCAGACTTGAAAGAACGACTTTGCGGCGAAGAGAGTCGCGGCCAGAAACGCCACAGCGCACCCGGCGCCGGCAAGTACCCGGCTCCGGCGGCCGGAGGGCCAGACCGCCGCGGCAATGAAGATCGCCATCGGCGCTTCCACGGCCTCCATCCAGCGCCAGGGATACTGCAGAAATTGCCACTGCGGCAGCAGATCCCAGACCGGCCGCGAGATGGGGAACAGCAGAAACAGAACGACAACTGGAATCGCTGCCAGCGGAACCCACCACAGCCGCGAGCCGCTGGACTTTTGCGCCGCAAGCGCGCCGCGCCGCCAGCTAAGGGCAAGAGCCGCGAGCGCCACAACGATCATCGAAACGGCGATCAGCGAGACGCGATGCAGCTCCACATCGTGCTGCGCCAGCACCGGGTTTGCGTGGTGCGCGAAGGCCCAGTTGTTCTCAAAGTTATAGCCCGGGTCGTCGTAAGCCTGGCGGATATCCACCCAGCGCCGCTCCAGCGCCGCGGGTAGCCAGTAAAACGCGGTAATGCCCAGGCCCAGCACGGCCGCAACACTTGCCCGCAACACCGGGGCCGCTGTTTTTTTGAGTAGCGTCACGCTCAGCGCCACCGCAGCCAGCAGATAGCTTGCCATTACGCCCAGCGGCGCATTCGAAAGCCACGCTCCGGCAAGCGCGATAGCCAGCGGCGCGGTCGAGCCGTCGAACACACGGCGCGTGAGCGAGCCGGCGGGATTGCGGTCGCGCAGCGCAAAGAGCAGCAGCAGCGGCATCCAGAACCCGCCCGCAAACTCAGGAAACGCCGTGCGCTCGTAAGCAGTGAAGAGTGCAAATCCTGAGAAGATCGAAGCGCACCCCGCCAGCGTGGCCACGCCGTCCTCGCATCCCTCCAGCGCAAGCGCGCGTGTAGCCAGCCCCGTGCCGGCGAGGCAAAGGAACGTGAGCGCGATGGGCGCAAAGCTCCATGGAAAAACCACGCCCAGCGCAGCGCCCAGCATCCAGGTAAGCGGCGGATAGAAGACGAAGCGCGGCTCGCCTGCATCGTAGTTCGGGCTCGGCGTCCAGTGCGGATACACAATCCCATGCCGCCATGCGTTCACGCAGTCCAGCCACGAGACCAGATGTACATCGAAGTCGTGCCCGCAAGAGTTGCCGCGGATGAACTGCGGCACAACAGCGACCAGCGCAGCGAGCAGGACGAGCGCGGGACCGGCGAACGCCTGCGCTTTCCCACCCTTTCGCGAGAAAGAAGGCGAAAGGCTGGGGCACGGAGCAGTCCCTGATCTCTGACCCCTGATCTCTGATCTCTGTTTCATGGTGTCAGCCGCAGCGTGTGCCGCGTCTGCGCCGCAACCGCCGCCGGCGTGAACGGCAGCGCGAAGGTCGTGCCGTTGTACCAGTCCTTCCACTGGTCGCGGAAGTACGGGCTCAACGGATTACCGCTTTCGCCAAGCACAATGTTTTCAGTCGACCCGTCGACATTGCTCCAGTCCATGGTGAAGCGCTGCGAGGGCGCTACGTCCGTGCCCACCTGCTTTACGGTGCTCACATCGCCGCTCAGCGGCTGCGGTCCGGTTCCCGCGACTCGGGCGAGAAACGGCAGGAACCGCACCAGCGGATGCTCAAGATCGATAGTGTGCCAGCTTCCATAGCTCCAGGCGGCCACATCGGCAGGCGCTTTGCCGTCTTCCATGCCCTTACGCACCGCCGCCGTCAGCAGCGCGTCCCAGTTCTTGTACCCGGGCGGAAGCCAGTCCGGCATGGCGTGCATTACGATCTCTTCCATGGCGAAGGTTGATTCGCCCCAATGGTAGTCGTCGATCTCTTTGCCGAGCTTCGGCTCAAGCACCATCTGCCGCAGCTCGGCGCGCGCCCGCGTGACGATCGAGGCCGCAGCAGAGTCCGTCGTCAGCCGGCCATCCCAGCTCCGCATCAGGTCTGCGGCCTTGCGCAGCCGGTCGTCCACGCCGACTGTGTGGTCGATGGCATAGGCAAACCGCTGGCCCATCTCCTGGTCGAGCTCGCTGTAGACATCGGTCTGCACGTCAAGCATGTCTTTCGGCGTCAGATGATCGCGGCCGTCGAGCATCTTGTAGATGCGCTCTACACGGTACGGGTCGATCCACTCGAGCGTCAGCGGATCCGGCGACTGCGGCGTCGTGACGCGCGAGTTAGCCGTAGCCAGAAAGCCCGAAGGCGGGTCGACGGCATGCGGCATGTCTTCAAAAGGAATGTAACCCTGCCACTCGTGCGTATTGTCTTCGATGGGCACGGGGACCAGCCCGGCGGGCCGCAGCGGCACACGGCCAATCGCCTGATACGCGATATGCCCCTGATCGTCCGAATAAACCAGATTCTGCGCCGGCCAGCTCCACTGCGCCAGCGCCGCGGAAAACTCAGCCCAGTTCGAAGCCGTGTTCATCGCGTAAAGCGGAATTGCGTTGAGCGTGGGATCATAGAGGTTCCACTTCAGCGCGATTGTGCGGCTCTCGCCGCTGAGGATCGGATTCATGATCGGGCCGTGCTCGGTCGATTGCACCTCGATCGTCACGTCACCCGAGCCGCGCACGTGAATCGTTTCGTGGTCCACACTGAGCGGCTTCCAGCTTCCGTCAGCTGCAAGATAGTCGCCCTTGCCGTCGAGCTTTTCGACATAGAGGTCCTGCACGTCGGCCATCAGCGCCGTGAATCCCCAGGCCAGGTGCTCGTTGTGTCCGGCGATGATGAAGGGAAATCCCGGCAGCGTGACGCCCGCACAGTGAAAGCCGGGTGCATGCAGGTCGGCCATGTACCAGATGCCCGGTACAGCAAGACCCAGATGCATATCGTTCGAGAGCAGCGGCTTCCCGCTGGCCGTGTGGCTGCCCGCGATCACCCAGTTGTTCGAGCCCATTGCGCAGCCGTCGCAGGTAGGCAGTCCCATCAGCGCGAGCAGGGCCTTCGCGGTTTCAGGCGTCCCCGAAAACGGCGTTAGCTGCGTCTTGGTCGGTTCATCTTCATCGTCCTCGTCATCCTTTGTCGCAGGCGGCGCCGGATGCGGCACCGTCCAGTCGATTTCCGTGCCGGTGGGCGGATGGTCGCGCCACGAGCCGACGGGATAGAGATCGGACTCGAGCTTCGGGTTATGCAGCTTGGCTTCAATGTGGCTGCGCCCCAGCTTCGCGGCGGCGTGCACGTCGAGCTCCTGCACCATCATCAGGCCCACGCTGATCGTGTCCACGCCGGTCCACGGCTTCGGCTGATAGTGCAACAGGCGGAACTCCGGCGGCAGCGCGTCCTTGTGCGAATCGATGAAGAGATTCACGCCGCGCCCGTAGTCATCGACATACGCCCGGTCCAGCGCCGGAAGATGCTCGTAGATCCGCTCCGCCACGCGGCGAATCTCGAGAAAGCGCTGCGTCTCGTCGTGCCGCAGCAGCGCGTGACCCAGAATCTCGGCCAGCTCACCCTCGGAGTTGCGGCGGAAGCTGTCCATCTGCCACAGCCGGTCCTGCGCCGTGACGTAGCCCTGCGCCACAAACAGATCGGCCTGCGTCGTCGCGTCAATGTGCGGCACGCCGTGCGCATCGCGGTAGACGTTCACCGGCGCCGAGACTCCCGCCACCTGCACATTGCCGTCGAGTGTTGGCAGAGCCGCCAGGGTCACAGAGCGCAGCCAGAAAACGAAGCCTCCCGCGCCCAGCAGAAGAAGAATTACGATGCCGCTTGCGAACCACAGCAGACGGCGCGGCCAGCGGCGCTTGCGCGCGCGCCCCGCCCGGGTGGTAACGCGTGCCGGAGTGTAGGAAGAATGGCTGACCATCAGTCAGCTACAGAATAACTCTGTGCCGCCTCCGGCTTTTGCGGGACATAGAAGAGGAGCAGTACAGCGAGCAGCAGAAGCATGGCGCCGAACACCAGCACGCTGCCCTCCGGCCCGTCCGCGCCGCCGCTCAGCAGCGGATTGCCCGCCGGGCTGGTGGTGAACAGGTGCCCCCGAGCCGGAAGACCGCTGTCGGCTGTTCCGTAAAAATAGGTCTCCGTCCAGTCCCAGGCCGCGTGACAGCCGATGGCCCACCACGCCGAGCCCGTGACGCGCACGCTTACGCAAAACACAACGCCCATGCTCGCCGCCGCGAAAACGCCGATCCAGTTTTCATCGCGATTGAACGTGTGGATCAGCCCAAAGAAGGTCGACGTAACCCACGCCGCCTGCCAGAATCCACTGCGTGGGGCACCTCTTTGGTGGAGTGCGAGGCAGGGAAGCAGTCCCATCAGCGCGACCGCGTAGACGCCCCACGCGCCTCGGTTTCCCGGCTGCAGCGCCAGATAGAGGCAGAGCGCGGCTTCCGCCGCGAGTGCCCACCAGAAGTTGAGCCCGCGCGTGAGTGTGAATTGCAGATAGCCGCGGAAGAGGCCTTCTTCCACGCATCCCACCAGCAGAAAAGCGCAGCCCCACAGCGCGGCAAAGCGGAGTATCTGCACACCCGTAAGCGCAGGGGGGCCGAAGTGCACCCAGCCACACAAGTCGAGCACGCCAATGAGTGCCGAAAGCGCAATAAACCCCGCGGCAAGGCCGGAGACAAAATGCGATGCGCGTCGCGGCCCGCGCAGGTTGAAGTCCAGAATGTTCCGCTGCTCGACCACAGCAAGGATGACGCCCGCCGCCAGCATGGCGAGGAAGGGAACCAGCTCCAGGGTCAGCATGGATACGGCGGTGAGATCGTTCTGCTCGTCCACCAGGTGAGCGGCAAAAAAGATCGTCCCGATCACCATGCGGAAAAAGTAGAAAAGGCCGTAAGCAAACAGCACCGACCAGCCGGTGCGCAACCCATCGGGCCCGACAAAGCCCCATTCCGGCCCGCGAGGAGCCTGCTCCGGCGGTTCCGTCGCAGGAACGGGTGCTGGCGTTGTGCTTCTTCTTGCAGTCATCGATCAACATTCTACGGAATGGAACGCTTGCGCGCCTCCCGCCGCATAGAGGTGGTTGTTGTTAAAAGTGGATGATTTGCGCAGACCTTCGCCGAATTCACTTTTTTTCATGAACAGCCTTTTCAGCCCCGTGCTAGCGTAAGTGCGGTTTTGGGCGGGATGCTGGGCGTCGCGTTCTGAGGCCGTAAGTAAGGAGGAGCGATGAAATTGAGCATGAGCAGCATCCTGGTGCTGGTGCTGGCATCGGGCGCAAGTTGTAAAACATATGGACAGGGAACCGCTGTGGATGCGACTGAGGCCTGCGCGCAGCTTCCTACGCACAGCCAGCTGCAGTCGGCGCTGACCATGGCGCGGGAGCAGTCGAACGGCGGCTTCAACCTGGATATGTGGGGTACGGTCGTGAATCGCGACGGCTTTGTCTGCGCCGTGGCGTTCACCGGCGCCAACCGCGGCTCGCAGTGGCCGGGCAGCCGCGTCATCTCCGCGCAAAAGGCGAATACAGCCAACGCTTTCAGCCTGCCGCAGCTCGCGCTGTCTACGGCAGACCTCTACAGCGCCGTGCAGCCGGGCGGCAGCCTGTACGGCTTGCAGGCCAGCAACCCCGTGGATACCCATGTGGCCTACCGTGGCAACCCGGCAGATTACGGTCAGGTGAACGATCCCATGGTGGGCAGCCGTATCGGCGGCGTAAATGTCTTTGGCGGCGGCCTCGCGCTTTACAACAAGCAAGGCGTACTGGTGGGCGCGCTCGGCGTGAGCGGCGACTCCTCCTGTGCGGACCACAACATCGCCTGGCGCACCCGCCACACGCTCCTGCTGGACTACGTGCCGGCGGGCGTCGGGCCCGACACGTCGCGTCCAGACAACATCGTCTACGACATCACGCCGGCAACAGGGCTGATGATAGGCGTGAGCGCCACCGGTTGGGGTCATCCGGTCTGCAGCGCCGCGGCGGTTACGATCTCAAATGCGTTGCCAGTAGTGCGCTAGGGCTCTCGCAGAAAGTAGAGACGGCCCTGGGAGACTCGATGGTCTTCCAGGGCCGTCTCTGAGCCAAGGCAGGTTCTATTTCTTCTGTTCGGCCGGCTGGTTGGCGACCTCAAGGTAGTTCTTCACGCTGAAGACGCCGGGCACGCCGTTGGCGCGAAGATACGCCACATCTTTGTCGGCCTGCGAGTCTACTACACCATAGAGCTCAACATTGCCGTTCTGCACCGCGATGCGGATGGGCTTGGCCGGGTCGATAGCGTACTTGTTCAGGGTCGGGTATCCATAAACGGCGCGGGCCACTTCGAGGCGGATGCGGTTATCTATCTCGGAGAGCGGATCGACCTCGATGTTATCCATCACGTCCTTCACACCCGGCGTGGTGGAAACGATCGCCACGGCCGAATCCCTGTCGACATAGTCGTGTGCATGGCCGCCCAGCGTCACCGCGCCATTCGATACGTTCAGCGTGATGGCGTCAAAGACTTTGCCGTAGGCGTCCGGATCATAGGTGAGCTTTTCCGAGAGCTTCGCCTGCAGATCGTGATCCGAAATCTCCGTTCCGCCCACCTCGATCTCGTTCCGTACAGCGGAGATGCCCTTCACATGCATCATGCGCTTCTGCGCATCGGCCTTGTACTCATAGAGATCCACGGTTCCGGTGAGCGTGGCCACGCCGTTCTGGACAGCCACCTTCACATCCTTGAACTGCTTTTTATCCAATTTGCTTGCAGCTTCGCCTTCGAGAGAATTGTCGTTCGCTTGCCGCGGCGCGGCGGCTGCGCTCCGAGCCGCCGGCCCAGATGCCTGCAGCGTCGGCGGAAGGGAAACGAGGACTCCGGCAAGTGCAGCATATAGAATCGATGCCCCGAGTTGGTTGGAGTGTTTCATAACGATATCTCCTTTCCTCTGCCGGATCGCAGTGGCATTGAGCCCGAAGAACACTTTTATCGAGTTCGCTACTCACCGGATAGAGACACGAAAACTGCTTGTGAGGTTGCGCGGAGAAACTGGCGCAAAGCGGTTCCCGTAAATCCGTGCACCGGAACGCGGCGTCCTTTGCGCGGGCCTCATTATACGGCTGAATCATGAAACCGGCCTCAAGGACAACTCATGTTCAGCCGCCGCCCATCTTAGCTCTGGAGAGCAGAGGTAGCCTCCATTCACAGACATTTCTTACGTCATCGCGAAGTCATTTGGACGGTCCTTCTCACCGCCGTTCTTATCCTCTTCTCGAGTGCATCCGCTGAGCCCGTGCCGGCCACCTGCAAACAAGGGTCGCTGCACGGATTTCTCCTCCTCAAATCGCAAAGGGGGAAAGTGATCGCCGTGGGCGATCAGACAAACGTTGTCCACGGCGATGAGATCCGCTCCGAGCTGATCTTCCATTTCTTCGATGGATCGATCGACGACGAAGTTACCGAATTTCGCCAGGGCGCGGTCTTCGAGCTCATCCGCGACCACCATATTCAAAAAGGTCCGTCGTTTCCCCGCCCGCTTGACCTCACCCTGGATGTCGAGAAAGGTGAAGCCGCATGGCAGGAGATGAAGGACGGCCAAAGCGAAGTCCAGACCGAGCACATGGACCTGCCGGCCGACCTGGTCAACGGCATGATGCAGCTTGTGGTTGAAAATTTTCCGCCCGGCACGAGCGAGTGGAAGACATCGTATCTGGCGGCAGATCCCAAGCCTAGCGTGGTGCAATTCTCCTTCAAACCCGATGGCCAAGACCGGCTGAAAGTCGGCGGCGTGAGCCGCAACGTGATTCGCTATAAGCTGCATGTGGATATTCACGGCATCGCGGGAGTGATTGCCCCGATCATCGGAAAACAGCCCTCCGACATCGAGCTATGGGTACTCGGCGGAGACGCCCCGGTACTCGTCAGGATGGAAGGCGCGCTGTATCCGCAGGGCCCCATCTGGACAATGGTCCTCACCAGCCCAACCTGGCCCACTGCGTCACAACGGCGCAAATAGCGCCCCGCCGCTTTTTGATGATTAGGCTCAGCGGTAGCGGCGCGTAGCCTTCACCACCATCGAGAAGACGCCGGATTCATCGCGCGCCACCACCAGCGAGACGTGGCGATTGATGGCCACCTCGGCCTGCAGCAGCTGCTGGCCGGTGGTGTTCACGTCGGTGGCGTAGGTGAGCACCACATTGCGGCCGAGCTGTTCCTGCACCGTAATCCGCGAAGTAGAGTTGCCGAAGGCGCCCAGGTAATTCGGGTCCACCTTCACCGATCCCGCACCGAAGAGCTTTTGCACGCGGTTGCTCACCGTAGCGTTGAGTGCGCCGCCCAGCAGAGCATCGGTCGACGGGCTCGCAAGCGCCTGCTCCTGTTGCTGCGTGTAGAGCCGTTGCTGGCTTTCCGTGTGGCCCAGCGCCAGCAGCGAAACCACGTCAGCCTCCGGCAGGGGCGGATCGCTGCGGTAGGTTACGGCCAGCTTGCTGGGCGTGCCGTGCAGGCCGAGAGTGATGTCGTAGTCTTCGACGTGCGCAGTTGCGGTCAGGTCGATCACCGGATCGATCCGCACCGGGTTGGTGAACGAAACATCGCCGCGCTGCAGCTCATACCGGGTTCCGGCAATCGTCGCGTTGCCCTGCGTGATGGAGACGCGCCCCAGCAGCGACGGTGAAGCCAGCGTGCCGCGCAGCCTCAGGTCCACATCGCCGGCCAGCTTCGCGAAGGCGTTCTGAAAGTTCAGTTGCGGCGACGAGACAATCCTCACATCGAGCCGCACGTGATTCGAGGGCGCATTGGGAGAAGGAATCGTGTGCTGCACGGAACTGGCCTGTGCAGCCAGGGCCGCAATGTCCAATTCGGGACTCGCCGTGAAGCGCGTTATGAGCACGTTGCCGGAGAGCCGCAGATCGGATTGCGACCCTTCCAGGCGCAGCGAAGCGTCGGCCAGCGAGCTTACGCCCTGCGGGTAGCGGATGCGTATGTTTTTCCCCGTCACCGAGAGATTCGCGTAAATGCCATGCTGGTACGCAAGTGAGCCGCCGACGCTCAGCAGCCCTCCGCCGCTCATCGCGGTAAGCGAAGTGACCTCGAGCCGGTTCTGATTGAACTCGAGCGTGCCATGGAGCTGGCTCAGCCCGTTGGGAATGTCTTCGAGCGAGAGCGAGCCATTCTGGAAATCAATGCGCCCGCGCAGCCCGGGATTCTCGAGCGGGCCATGTGCCTCCACCTGGAAGGTGGTGGTGCCGCTCGCCGTCAGGTCGGGGTCGAGGGTTTCGGCAAGTTTCAGGTTGATGGCGCCGTTGGCAAACAAGTCGAGCTGGCGCTGGCCCTTCAGGTTCAGACTGCCTTGCGCGTGCAGGTCCGTGTTCTCGCCGGTCACATGCAGTGGGTCGAGTTGAACGCGGCCATCGGCCAGTGTGGCATGCACGCCGCCCGGACTCTGGAGATGCACTCCCGCAAGCGTAACCGCGAGCTCCTGCAAACGCGCCTCGCCGCGGAGTTGCTCCGGATGCCGCAGCGGTCCCGTGACGGTCATCGTGCCGGCCAGCGAAGACTCGCCGTTGAGCGCTTCGATGTGGGCCAGCTTGAGCAGTGCACCGATGTCGAAGTGCGAAAACTGCATCTGCGCCTGCGTGGCGTACTCGCCATTCATCACGGTTTCGCCGTGCATGGTCAGTTCGGCACCTTCGAGGTGCGAGGTTACGTCGTAGTTCAGCGCACTGCCGGCGGAGTGCGCCACCAGCTCCAGGCTGCCGAGCCGTTCGCCGGCCAGCGTGAGGTCGGTCCAGGTCGCATGGCTCTCCAGGCGCGGATCGTCGAGCGTGCCTGAGCCGGTGATGGAAAGATTCAATTTGCCCGCGATATCCAGGTCGCGCTTCTGCAGCCAGGCAACGCGCGCAACGTCGATCGCCGTGCCGCTGGCCTGCGCGTTGAAGGCGCCCGAGCGAAGATCGTAGCTGCCTGAGCCGGAGATCGTCCCGCCCTCGGCGCCAAGCGTGGCCGAAGTGATCTTGATGGAGCGATCGTTCAGCGTTCCCTGTGCTCGCAGCCGCGACACAGGTTCGCCGTAGAGCGTGCCATCCTCGAGCGCGATCCATCCTGAGCCCGACGGCGCGCGGAGGCTTCCATCAACCTGGATCTGTGCGTCGAGCAGGCCGGTGAAGGGAAGGTTGTGCTGGACGAATGGCCGCACATCGTCCACGTCCACGCGCGCCGCCTGCGCGTTGAGGTGAATCACTGAGTCGGCGTCGAAGCCCAGGCCGGAGTGGTCAGAGGCGTCCAGCGTCCCGGTGAAGACGATCCGCGTTTTACCGCGCAACGCCAGTGCATGCAGGATGGCGATGCGCGCGGCCGCATAGCTTCCGTCGGCCTCAAGCGAGTCGACGTGAACGAACCGCGGCTCTTTCGACGGGTCCTGAACCGGCATCTCGATATCGAGCTGTGTCCCTTTCAGGTGCCCGGCCAGCCGTGGCCTCACCAGCGAGCCCGCCCACGTGCCGGTAAAATCCGCCTGCCCCGACATGGCCACAGGCAGCGCCGCAGCCCCGGACTTTCCTCTGCGCTTAAGGCCCAGGCTGCGCAACACCGTGTCGAACTCGCCGAAGTTCTGCGTATGAAAATCCACTGAGAGCGCGGTCGGGCTGGTCATCGGATAAGCGCCGAGCAGTCCGTGCGCCGTGACCTGGCTGGCTGGAAGGTGCAGCTCCAGCTTGCGCACGTCCACCGCGCCATCGCGCTGGGTATACCTCGCGTCAATCGTGCCGTAGGCCGGCGCCTCCTGCGGCTGCAGCGTATTCGTCGGCGCGCTCAGCCCCAGCTTCGCATCCACGGCCACGGTCTTGTCGTCGCCCTTGGTCCAGGTTGCGATGGCGGTGCCGTTCAGGTGCGTGTCGATGCCCAGCCGCTGGAAGGGCGGCGCGCTCACCATGTCGAGAATGGTGTCGAGCGAGACGCCTCTGAAGTTCGCCGTGACTTTGCCGTCAACCGGAATGGTGATGCTGGCGGGATTCACTGGAGCAGGACGGCGCGCGGACCCCGGCGCGGAGGACTCGAAGACCGCGGCCTGCGAGGACGGCGGCAGCCAATTCCTCAGATCGACGGTGCCTTCCATCTGCCCGCCCTGGCGCAGCCGCGCCACGATGGATGTGATGAGCAGCTGCGTCGGGTCGGCGTGCACTCGTGCATCGAGCTGCACACCGCGCTCCACCACGCCGGTGCCCACATAGGCGCCGCCATCAATGTGCACCGTGCCATCGACGCGGAACTCTCCCGCCTGGCCGGCAGCGCCCAGATCGAGATGCGCGATGCCCTCCGGCGCGTACGGATAGCCGGTGAGGGAATCCAGCAGCCGCATATCCAGCTCGCCGGCGATCTTCGACTGCCAGCGCGGCCGAGAAAAATCATCCAGCTCGCCGGAGATATCGAGGGCATGATCCGCACCGTCGCGGCTGTGCGCCGTAAGCCGCAGGCTGCGCACGTAGGCGGCGTTGCGCGTCAGGTCCACCGTGGCGCGCAGCAGCCCTTGGACGTTCGAAGTCCCGCTCTTGGGCACGATGCGCGACAGGTTCAAGTCCGTAGCTCCGGCCTGCACGCGAAAGCTCTCTGGCTCTCTTCCCGACGCCGGCACATAGCTCATCTGCAGCGAGACGTCGCTCGCCGTGAAGTCAAGCGGCGCGAACCGGTTCTGAAAATCAAAGGCAGCGGCGCGGTTGTCGTAGTCCAGAACCCCGTCCGATACCTCGACGCGGTCCGCCTTCAGATCGAAGAGCCGGTCGAGGGCCGGCTCGCCCGGCTTCCTGCGCCTTCGTGGATGCGGCTGGTTGGTCTGCCCGTTGGGGTAGACGATCAGATGCATCTCCGGCTGCCGGATCTCGAGATCATTGAGCAGCAGGCGCGGACTCAAAAAGCCGAGTACGCTGAAGTCAACATGCAGATGTCCGATGCGCGCGTAGGGCGCTTCTCCGGGCGCTTCCAGACCATGAATCACAACTCCGTCCGCATCGGCCTCCAGGTCGAGCAGCCGCCAGTGGAACGAGGCGATCTCCGCACGGCCGCCGGTGAGCTGCTCGATCGATGCGATCAGCCTCCCGCGCACCAGGTTCTCGAATCCGGCGGAGCTCATGTAGAAGTAAGCGCCGATGATGGCAAGCACCACCAGAGTCACTAGGCCCGCAATGCCCAGGGGAACGTGGCGCAGAAAGAAGCGGCGCAAACGGCTGGGCCTGCGCAGCGTCTGCTGCTCGAGCGGCGGGGGCAGCATGATCTCCGGCTCGCTCATGGTGTTGCTCCTTGATTAGGTTCCCGACTCGCCGCGGCACCCGCAGCCTGCCCCTGCGACGATTCGAGCGACGGATCCACAACCTCCACATCGCCCTCCTGGCGCAGATTCGTCAGCCATTCGTCGAACAGCGCATTCACCTGCTGCTGCAGCAGGATCTCTTCAATCCGCGGCGCCACCTGCTCAAGCGGAGGGATCGTCTCTCCCGGCGCGTACTGTGGTAGGAGCGTGTCGTGGTAGTAGGTGGCGACATCCTGCTGCGAGATCCGGATGCCCTGGCGGAAGCGCTGTTCGATGAAGCGAAGAATCTCCAGCCGGTAGCGCAGATAAGAGTAGACGCGCTCCGCCGTCAAACCGTGCGCGGCCAGGAATGCGTTCCAGCCCGCATCGGTGGCGCAGTTCTCGCGCACGCACGCGGGCAGCTCCGTCCGGATCTCATGGAGCCGCGCGTCAACCTCCGCCTGCGGCGGTTGCGCCGCCTGCGCATCCTCCTGCCCGATCTGCTGCTCGATCAGTGTGCGGCTGATGAGCTGGTCGAGCGCCCGCTCCCGGGTCAATGTCTTACCGGCTGAGTTCGGGTCCAGCACCGAGAGCCGAATCTCGTCGTCCAGATCGCTGGCCAGAATCACATGGTGATCCACCACGGCCACCACGCGATCCAGAACCACACCGGATGTCGATGTTGACGGGGCGGGCTGTGCCTGCGCAGCCTGTGCCCGGCACATGAGCGGCGAGCCGAGGCACGCAGCAAGAGCAACTGCACCAAGGGAAGCCGGTGCACCGCCGGTCGGGATGAAAAGCCGCTCACGCATCAAAAGGCCTGCCCCAGGCTGAAGACAAAGTTGAAATGCGGCGCCTGGCCGACGTAGGGGCTCAAATAGTCCGGGCTCTTCGAGTAGTCGATATTTACCGGGTAAATGGGCGGATTCAAGTTATAGCTGAAATCAAAACGGATGGGCCCGACGGGCGTATGGTAGCGCAGGCCGAGTCCCGGCGCATGCGAAAAATAATTGAAGTTGCACGCTCCCTGCTTGCCGGTCGATGTAAGCGGCCCCGTGGGCACCGGATCTGGCGTAAGCTCCTGGTTCATCACCTTGCACGCGTCCCGGTCCGGCTGGTGAATACGCAGCGCGCTCACCCATGCGTCGCCGGCGTCAGTGAACACGTTGCCCATATCGTGAAAGAGCACAAAGCTGAGCGTGTTGCCTAACCAGGGCAGCGTAGGCGGGGGCAGCCGCAACTCGGTGCTGTTGATCAGCGCACCCGCGCCGCCGATGGGAAACCCCGTCTCCGGATCGCGCGGCCCGGCCGCATTAAAAGGAAAGCCGCGCAGCGAAGTGGGCCCGCCGGCATACAGCCGTTCCGGCAGCGGGATCAGCAGGCTCGATCCGGAGCCAAAGGCCCGTATCTGCCCATAGCGCGTATCGCGGGCCAGCACGAACTTCTCCTTGTCGAAGCTGAAGTAGCTCGAGTTTGAGACGTCGATGCGGTTGAACTCAGGTTGCGCGCCCGCGCCTTTGACGGACAGGAACTCCTGGAAGCTGGTATAGGTGCCGCGGTGCGCGTCCATGGGCTGGTCGCGCGTGTCGCGGATCCAGGTGAACGCCGGCCCGGAGACGCGCGCCGCCGTAGCCAGCTCCGAAATTTCACCTGGGTACACCTGCAGCGTATCCGAAGCCACCTTGACGCGTCGAAAATCCAGCTCGTAGATGAACGTGTTGGCCTTGGAAAAGAACGATCCCGGCGCCGTGAAGCTCTGCGTCACCCGTACGTCGCTGTCGATGCGCGACGCCACGTAGGTGGCTACGTCTTGGCTGTTGGCGTAGCCCCCGGCAAAGCTGATGCCGAAGTTTCGTGCGCCCTCGAAGTGAGGAATCTGGTAGAGCAACCCGATCCGCTGCTCCAGCAAGCCATACGTTCCTTGCAGCGAGGCTGACTGCTCCCGGCCGAGAACATTGTTGCGCGTAATGTCGACGAGCACGCGGGGGCTCACGCCCGTTTTGCCGTTCGGATTGCAGGCCACGCCTCCGGCGATCGCGCCCGCGCAGTTGTTCTGCGGCTGGCCGGTCTGTGCCTCAAACCCGAAGCCGTAGGTCAAGGTCCAGCGCCGCGCCTCGGTCAACTGCAACAAGACCGTTTTGTAGGGCTCATCCCCGGTGGGATTTTCGATCGCAGTGTTGACCTCATTGAAGAGAGCGTAGTTGTAAAGATTGCGCTGCGTGTCGGTCAAAGCCGTCTGATCGAGCGGGTCGCCGGAGTGGACGGTGATGGCTCGCGCCACCGTACCGGGCCGCGTGTAATGGAGGCCGGTCAACTGCACCTTGCGCACAAAAATCTGCTCGCCCTCTGCGATGTGGAAGGTTACGTCAACCTTGTCCGGGTCGGCCGCTTCAGACTGCTGATTGATCTCCACAGACGCCTGCTCGAAGCCACGGCTCATGTAGGCGGTCAAAAGCGCATCGCGGTCTCCGGAAAGATTCTCCGGAGAAAGCAGCTGTCCAGGGATGGTATTGAGCAGCGGCATCAGCTTGCCGGCTTCGATGTGATCGTTGCCGTCCAGGCTGACTAATCCCACACGGACCTGCGCGCCTTCGTCAATGTGGTAAACAACGGCCAAGGGAGCGGTCGCGTCCCTGATCGGTGGCGAACTGGGATTCGGCGGGCCCTTATCGGCGAGTATCGTCTCAGGAGTGCTCGTCTCCGGTGTCACCTTCACCTTGGCGAAACCATTGTTCTGGTAAACGGATTCCAGGGCGCTCACATCGGCCGCAACCAGAGACTGGCTGTAGGTCCCATGCCGGTCGAGGGGACTGGCTGCCCGCACGCTCAGAAGACCCATCAGTGTGGGCGTGTCGAAGTAGTGATTTCCGTCCACTGAGACGCGCTCTACGCGGCGCCGTGCTCCGAGCTGTACGCGGAAGAGAATGCTCACCTCCGTATCGGCCGAAGCCTGTTCTTCGTGCGCAACCTTAACATCAAAATACCCGAGGCGCTGGTAATAGTCCCGCAGCCGGCGGTTACCTTCGTTCAGCAGGTCCTCGTCCACGGTTCCTTCCTCATAAACGGGGATCAGCCGCTTCACTCGCTCGGGGGCGAGTTTCGCGCCTTCGACCAGCACTCTCACCACCGGACCCCGGTTCGCGGAAAATCGAAAGTTCACCACATTGGTCGCCGGATCGTACTGCGCCGATTCGAGCTTCACATCGGCTTCCAGACGGTCTTCACTCTGGTAGTGTTTGAGCACTCCGTCCAGAGCGCGATTGATGGTATCGTGGTCGACGTGGGTGCCTGTTCTCAAGTGCGCATAGTGCCGGAATTCCTCCAGGCCGATTCCGGAGTCTCCCATAACGGCAATCTTGCCCACCCGCGCCTGCGGACCTGAGGTTACGTGGAAGGTGATGTCGATCAGCTGGTCGGCAGGATGTGGAGTGAGCGTGGGGTCGATCACGGGCTGATGGTAGCCGTTCTCGGCGAGCGTGGTGCGCATCTGCTCGAGTGCCCGGTTCAGTTTGTCCTGTGTAAGGCGTGTTCCGGGGTTGAGTTGGCTTGCCCGCGAGAGCTGGGTGTTCATGGTCGCGCCCACCGCTCCGTAGACACCCACAGTGCCGATGAAGGTGCGCGGCCGCCCGGCAAACACCAGCGCCACGCCGTCGGCCTCGCGGGTCGCCTCGACTGCGATGTCGTCGTAAAGGCCGGTTGCAAAGAGCTGGCGCAGGCTGGCTTTCACGTCCTCCGGATCGAGCAGCTTGCCTTCAGCCAGGGGAAGACGCCCGGCGAGCGGCGCGAGCCGGGCCGCCGGAACGCCCTCAAACGAAATCCGCCGCACAGGCAGGCCAGTCCACTGGAGAACGGCGTTCGGCGCCGGATCGTTCAGGCCGGCGGGGGATTCGGATGGGATCGAAATCTTGGCGGACACACCGGAGGACCTGGATAACGCAAGTCCCTGACTCCAGCCCGGGGCGCAAGTCGCAACGGTGGAGAACGCGAAACACCCCAGGAGCCGGAAGTTGCGCATGAACCTCGGCAGAAATCTGCGCCACACCCCCGCAGGGGCCGCATCCCGCCGATCGGCCTGTTGGTGCTCCCCTGCTCGCTTTCTCCGCAAAGCCGTATCTCCCGAAACGCGGAAACCCCGTTCCATCACGCGGCCCGGTTCGCTTTGGCGCCGCTTGCGCGGAAACCCCTTCGCAGCTCCAGACCGGCCGTTCCCCGCCGCAATTCTGCGCTCGTGGAGTTTCCCTGCTCAAGAGTAAAACCCGCGGCCGCGGAACTGTCTCTCTCAACAGACGCCGCATCCCCTGAAGAGTTTTGGGCACATGCGCGCAAGCTGAGACGCCGCAACAACGTCCCTAAGTCACCATCTTTCCGGGACCCATAACGGAAGCTCGTGGTTGCTGAGAAATTTTTTGCGCCGGGAACCAACGGCGCAAGCAACCTTGTGCGGCTCCGGACATTCCGAACTGGAGTAACACTTTATCCCGCCTGCTTCCCTCTTATACTAATGAGGAAGGAAGCTAAGCGCACACACACCCGGTTTTGAAGGCAAGCCGAAGGGAGCGCATGTCCGATTCCTCTGTCCCCACGCAACTGCCAAGTCCAATTCGAGCCAGCCGCAGAGAAGCTGAGAACGGGGTCCAGAGAAATCGTCCCGCAGCTTTTACGCCTGTCGCTTCGCCCGATCCGAGCGAGGTGCAAGTGCTGGCTCGGGCCCAGGCTGGCGATCACCACGCCTTTGCCCAGCTCTACTCCCTCCACAAGAGACGTATCTACTCCCTGTGCCTGCGCATGGTAGGCAACATTGCTGAAGCCGAAGACCTGACGCAGGAGGCCTTTTTGCAACTCCACCGGAAGATCGGAACCTTCCGTGGAGATTCGGCATTTTCCACCTGGCTGCACCGGCTCGCCATCAATGTGGTGTTGATGCAACTGAGGAAGAAAGGTCTGTCATTGATTTCACTCGACGAAGCCATGGAACCGGCTCCCGAAGAGGGGCCGGGCCGCAGCTTCGGTGCACCGGATCTTACGCTCTCCGGCGCCATCGACCGTCTCGCCCTTGAACGCGCCGTCGCCGACCTGCCGGCCGGCTACCGGCTCATTTTTATCCTTCACGATGTTGAAGGTTTCGAACATAATGAAATAGCCGCCATGCTGGATTGCTCCATCGGAAACAGTAAGTCTCAATTGCATAAGGCGCGCCTCAAGTTGCGCGAAGCCTTGCGCACCAACACCCGGCAGGAGGCGCGTTCATGATGGACAGACCCGGCAAGATGAGTTGCGAGGAGTTCCAGGCTCAACTGCCGGAGCTCATCGGTTCCGGCGAAAACGTCTCCGAACACGAGCACATCAAGAGCTGCGAGCTCTGCCGTGCGCTGCTGGCCGACCTGGAGACAATCGCCGAGGCCGCCCGCCAGTTGTTCCCAATCGTGGAGCCGCCGGACAATCTCTGGGAGCAGATTGAATCGAAGATCAAAAGCGAGGGAAGCGGCAATGGGGCGAGGAGCAGGGTCGAATCGGGACTGACTGCCCGGTCAGAGTAGCTTCGCCGGATCGCCCCTTCCGCGCACCGTCTTTGGTGTGTCCTGTCAGCCGCACGTACGGCCCTGGGAATTCTCGAGAAACCGGGAAGTCCTCAGGGCCCTCACCTTTCTGCCCCGTTTGGCCGATACATCCATCGACTGGCGGCTTGACTCTCCAGGTCTGTAAGCGGAAGCTGTTGGCGTAGCTTGACTTGGAGCTCCCGAGGCGGGATTCAATGGGAACTCTTCTGAGCCCGGAAACGTAAAAGCAACAAAAGGCAGGCGTTGAGGCCTGGAAAGCGTAAGGGGCAATTTAGGTCTGGTATCGTTGCAACTTTTCCAGGTCTTCGCGCTCTAATAGAAGAAAAGCTGATACGAGGACGCTCAATGTCAAACCAGCCTTCCAGCACATCCAGTGAGCCAACCGTCAGAGCTCTGACGGGGGGACGCAAAATCCCGGTTTTGCCTGTCCGGGAGACAGTACTTTTCCCGCACGCGGTGCTTCCGCTTACGGTGGGCCGTGAGAGCTCGATCCAGTTGATTGAGTCGCTGGGTGAGGAACGGACCATTGTGGTGGTGGCTCAACTCGATCCGCGGCAGGACACTCCGAAGCCCTCGGATATGCACGCCATCGGCACCGTCGCCACCGTGCACAAGGTGGTGCGCATGCCCAATCAGAGCCGTTTTGTGTTTACTGAGGGCGTGGGCCGCGTGCGCGTGCTGCGCTACACCCAGACCGAGCCTTACATGACGGCGGAGGTTGAGTCTCTCGAAGACCTCGAACCGACGTCCACTTCGGGTTTTGAAGCCCTTATGCGCAACGTCGTGGCCCAGTTCCAGCAGATCGTGTCCGAGTCGCCGACTCTTTCCGACGAGCTGCGCACTATCGCCGCCAACATTGAGGAGCCGGGCAGGCTGGTCGACTTCATCGCCTCGTCCCTGCCGTTCCTCACCACCGACGAGAGGCAGCAGCTGCTCGAAACCACCGTTGTGGTCGACCGGCTGGAGCTGCTGAATCAGCTGCTGGCTAAAGAGATCGAAGTACAGCAGTTGCGCGCCAAGATCCAGAACGAAGTGCAGGACCAGGTGCAGCAATCGCAGCGCGACTACTATCTGCGCGAGCAGCTCAAGGCCATCCAGAAGGAGCTGGGCGAGCAGGATGAGGGCCAGCGCGAGATCGAGGAACTGCGCAAGAAGATCGACGATGCCGGTATGCCCGAAGAGGTGAAGAAAGAGGCGATGAAGGAACTGAATCGCCTTGGCCGCATGTCTCCCATGGCCGCTGACTACTCGCTCACGCGCAACTACATCGAGTGGCTCGCTGTGCTCCCGTGGTCCAAGAGCTCGGGCTCGAAGATCGACATCAGCAAGGCCAAGGAGATCCTCGACGAAGACCACTATGAGTTGAGGAAGGTCAAAGACCGTATTCTCGACTACCTGAGCGTGCTCGAGCTCAAGCCGACGATGAAGGGCCCGATCCTCTGCTTCGTCGGACCTCCGGGCGTGGGCAAAACCAGCCTCGGCCGGTCCATCGCCCGTGCGCTGGGCCGCAAGTTCCAGCGCATCTCGCTGGGCGGCATGCACGACGAAGCGGAAATCCGCGGCCATCGCCGGACCTACATCGGCGCTCTGCCGGGGCAGATCATCCAAAGCATCCGCCGGGCTGAAACCAACGACCCGGTGATTATGCTCGACGAGATCGACAAGCTCGGCCGCGACTTCCGTGGCGACCCGGCTTCAGCGCTGCTCGAAACCCTCGATCCGGAGCAGAACAATACGTTCCGCGATAACTATCTCGACGTGCCGTTCGATCTGTCGAAGGTGCTCTTTATCTGCACCGCGAACATGCTCGATCCGGTTCCAGCGCCGTTGCTCGACAGAATGGAGATCATTCCGCTGCAGGGCTACAGCGAAGAGGAGAAGCTGCACATTGCCAAGCGCTATCTGGTTCCGCGCCAGATCAAGGAAAACGGAATCGCGCCCGATCAGATCGAGTTTCCTGACGAAGCGATCCGTCACCTGGTGCGCCACTACACGCGCGAGGCCGGCGTTCGCAAGCTCGAGCAGGTGATCGGCACCGTTTGCCGTAAAGAGGCGCGGCGCGTGGTCGAAGGCAACACTAAGAAGCTCGTCGTCACCCGCGAGATCCTCAAGGAGTTCCTGGGCGGCATCCAGGTGCGCGTCGAGACCGAGGTAGCCGAGCGCGTGAAGCGCCCGGGAGTGGCCGTAGGCATGGCCTGGACGCCGGCCGGCGGCGACATCCTCTTCATCGAAGCCAACAAGATGAGGGGCAAAGGCGGCTTCATGGTGACCGGCCAGATCGGTGAGGTCATGCAGGAATCCATGCAGGCTGCGCTGACCTGGGTGCGCTCGAATTCGGCGCGTCTGGGATTGGCTGAAGACTTCAACAAGGACATCGACCTGCACATTCACGTGCCCGCAGGCGCGATCCCGAAGGATGGTCCTTCTGCCGGCGTAACCATGGCCACGGTCCTGGCTTCGCTGCTCACTGAAATGCCCGTCAAGCCGCTGACCGCGATGACCGGCGAGATCACGCTGAGCGGCAATGTACTCCCCGTGGGCGGCATCAAGGAAAAGTTCCTGGCCGCGCGCCGGGCAGGAGTGGAAACCATCATCCTGCCGGCGGAGAACCGCCAGAACGTGGAAGAGGACCTGACGCCGGAGATGATGGAGGGCGTAACCGTGCACTACGCCAGCCACATCGAAGACGTGCTCGCCGTGGCCCTGCCGTCACTCCACGGCCGTGTCGAGGCCCAGTCTTCATCGCCTGAGCTGGTGGTCAACAACGAAGCCGCCTGATGGCCCCCAACGATCTCGAAAAAGGCCGGCAAACCCGCCGGCCTTTTTGTTGCACCCGAAATTGCCCTTCTGTTCCACCCCTTCCAGCGTCTAACCTTTGAGGCAGTATTCTGGCTCAAGTGATGCAAGTACGTGTGATTGCTTTTGGTGTCTTGAAGGATTGGCTGGGCGCCGCGCCGTCGAGCGTCGAGCTGCGCGAAGGCGCCTCCGTCGCCGATTTGCTGGAGAAGCTTGGCGCGCGCGCCCCGCAGGCGCTGCATGGCATTGCCGTCAGCGTGAACGCGGAATATGCCACCGCCGCGCAGGTTCTGCGCGATGGCGATGAAATTGGCCTGCTCCCACCCGTCTCCGGCGGGAGTGCTGTGCCCACGGCCGACGCTCTGGATGAAAAATCGGAAGAGCGAGAGGTCGTTGCTCTCACGCGCGAGCGGATCGACACCGAAAAGCTTGTAGCCGCGGCCAAGCGCGGCGAAGACGGCGCCGTTGTAATCTTCGACGGCATTGTGCGCAACAACACCCGCGGCCGCGAAACGCTCTACCTCGACTACGAAGCCTACGAAGAGATGGCCCTCCGGCAGATGAAAGAGCTGGCCGCGCAGGCGCGCGAGCGCTGCGGCGTGCGCCATGTCACGATCGTCCATCGTCTGGGCCGCTTGGAGATCGGCGAGACCAGTGTGCTGATCATCGTGGCTTCGGCGCACCGTGCGGCAGCCTTCGACGCCTGCCGCTGGGTCATCGACACGCTCAAACAGACCGTGCCCATTTGGAAGAAAGAAACGTTTGCAGATGGCGCAGTATGGGCAGCCGGCGAGCCGTTTCCCGACGGCATTGCCGTGAATGGCGGAGGCGGCCAATGATGCGCTTCCCGGCACAGCCCAAGGAGGCACAGCTTATGGGTGCGCGACTCAAGGGTGCCCCATCCTTTGCGCGTACTTTGCGCAAAGGGTGGGAAATCGCGCGCCCGAGGTCCCGATTTTGGGACCCGGGAAAGCACGTATTGTGCTGGGTGTTTTTCATCATGTCGCCCTTCTTCGCAGCCGCCCAGGGCACCACCCTCCACGTCGATGTAAAGCTGGTGAACCTCTTCGTCAACGTGACCGACAGCAACGGCGCCATCGTGGGCTCGCTCACCCGAGACGATTTCGCTCTCTATGACGACGGCCGGCCGCAGCAGATTGCGCTCTTCGAGCGCCAGTCGGAGATGCCGCTCGATATCACGCTGGCCATCGATACCTCGGGCAGCGTGCGCAAGGACATGAGCGAAGAGACCGCCGCGGCGCGCCGGTTTGTGCACGCCATTCTGCGCTCCCAGGACCAGATGAGCGTGCTCCAGTTCGCCACTACGGTGCAAGAGCTGACTTCATTCACGAACAAGGAGTCGCAGGTGGATCGCGCGCTGGGCGAGCTGCGCGGCGATTGGGCGACAGCGCTCTACGACGCCATCTATCTTGGCTCGGAGCGCCTGGGAACGAAACAGGGCCGCAAGGTGCTGGTCCTCGTCTCCGACGGCGACGACACCGCCCGAAGCACCACCTACGCGCAGGCCCTCGAAGAGGCGCTGCGCAACGAGGTGATGATCTACTCCATCATCGACGTGCCCATCGAAGCCAGCGCCGGCCGTGACACCGGCGGCGAGCACGCATTGATCACGCTGGCCGAGCAAACCGGCGGCAAGCACTTCTACGTGGATGAAGGCGGCCTGGACAAAGCCTTTGCGCAGGTGAGCGACGATCTGCGGACGCAGTATCTGATCGGCTTCTATCCGCACCATGAAGAACCGGGCGCGGTGTTTCATCGTCTGAACGTGACCATCCCCCGCGCCGCGCCGGAAGCCTTCAACATCCGCCACAAGACCGGGTATTACTCCGACAAGCCGGCGAAAGAGAACTGAGCAAAATCTCCGT